>CANHYS010000155.1 GCA_947464585.1 Planctomycetaceae bacterium
CCACCCTGCATCGACGTGCTCACCATGACGACGGGGAAGGAGAGTTGCACGCGGTCGTCGACCGCCGCGAGGATCATGGTCTGCGTGCCACCGCCGCTCGACCCGGTCGCAGCGATGCGAGAGGAATCGACCTCGGGCAGGCTCAGCAGGAAATCGAGCGACCGGATGGCGTTGAGCGTCTGCAGGCCCATCACACTCTGCAGGTGTGATTCGGCACGGGCGCTGTAGAGCCCCCACCGTGTCGGCGTGTTCATCTCGGGACGCTGCTGCTGAAATCCGTGCGTGAGCGCCATCGAGAACTGCTGCGCGTCGGAGTTGCCGAGCATGTCCCACTGCCAGACGACACAGCCCATGCGGGCCAGCTGCACGCACAGCGATTGGAATCGGCTCCGGCCGCCGTTTTCAAACCGCTCCTCTCCGGCGGCGATCTCCGCGCGGACCTTCTCGGTGGTCTGCTCCGAGAGCCGGGCATCCTTCCAGTGGCCGTGCGCGAAGAGCACACCGGGGACCTTCCCCTGCGGGTTGACGGGACGGTAGAGGCTGCCGGTGACAAAGAACCCCGGTGCGCTCTCGAAGAACACCTTGGAGACGGTGTAGCCGTCTCGCTCGATCGTGCCGTGAATGACGGGATTGAGCGGTGTCTTCGTGGGCATCGGCCAGAGCCCCTGCGACACCAGCACTCGGCGGCGGACATCCTCGGCGCGGGCCAGCCAGGCCTCGCGGGTGGCCGGCGGATCGAACGGAAAGTATCCGTCGAGGTCCTTCAGGTCGCCGAGCCGGATATCTTCCGCGAATGAAGTCGTTGCCGACAGGAACATCGCGACACAAGCGAGCAGGCACGCCGGCGGCAGCGTTGCCCAGAGAGTCCGTCGTGAGCAGGGCTGATGCGGCATGGCCATCGTCTCCGAGGGAAGTTGGGCGGCGAGCAGGCCCCGCTGCCCCGGCGAGGAAGGCAGTGTCGGCGTTGCACTGACAGGCGTCAACACTCCAGCACTCCCACGAACTGGTTGATCGGGTCGCCTCGGCTTTCCTTCAGCCGCCGTTCTTTTTCGCGTCGATCTCCCGCACCCTCTGCTCGCAACGGTCGGCGTCCGCATTCTGCCCCATCCGACGATACGCGTCGGCCAGGTTGCGAAGGATGGCGACCGTGCCGGGATGACCGGGGCCGACAATCCGCTCCGCGGCTGTCAACGAACGTTCATAGAACGCTACCGCCTTGTCATCACTTCCCAAAGCTCTCCCAAGAGGACTGAAGTGCGACAGGATCTCAGCGGTCAGCGGATGATCGGGTCCGAGGTGTTTCCCGCTGACCTCCAACGCCCGGACAAGCCTCGGCTCTGCCTCGGCTCGACGCTCCGGCTGATACGTCATCAATGTGGCCAGATGCAGGAGATTGTCGGCCGTGCGTGGGTCGTCCGGCCCCAACACACGCTCTCGGATCTCCAACGACTGTTGCAGAAAGGCTTCCGCTTCGGGGAACTTTCGCTGGGCCTGGCACAGGTGCCCGAGAAAGCAGAGGCTCGAAGCGGTCGATGCGTGCTCCCATCCGTGCATCTCTGTCTTGATGTCCAACACCTGCCTGTGGAGTTGCTCCGATCTGTCATTGTCGCCGAGTTCATGGCTGAGCCCAGCAAGATTGGTGAGCGATCCGACGGTGTCCTCGTGCTGCAGGCCGAACACTTTCTCACGAATGCCCAACGCGCGTTCCAGGAGCGGCTGCGCCTCGGCATACCGACGCTGCCTTCGATAGACCAGGGCGAGGTCGTTGAGGGCCGTGGCGACCCGCGATTCATCATCGCCGATGCCGTGGGGCGACGACGCGTCGTAGGTCTCCACAGCCTTCTCGAGGGCCGCGACTGCAACCTGATCGCGGCCGAGCCCGGATAGGGTCTGTCCCAGGCTCAAGAGCACGTCCACCAAGGCGATCGGGTCGTCCTTGAACTGTTCGACAGCAGCCTCGACCGCCGGCTCGAGCACATCCGCCACCTTGGCGTCGCGGTCACCGCCGTAGGGATTCGCCGAGCGAAACGCCTTCAGGAAGAAACCCTGCACGGCCCTGACCCGATCCCGCTCCTGCTGCGCAACCACCTCCTGGTCGCGGGCCCGATTTCTCTCGTCAATGGCAACCGCTCTTTCCCGCGCAGCCCGCACGGCGAAAAAGGAGATGCCGACAAAAGCGACGCCGGCCGCCACGAGGGTGCTTGTCGCGGCGGCGGCGGCCACGCGGTGGCGACGGGCGAGCCGGAGCACCGCGGCGCCGAGGCTTTGCGGACTGGCAGCGATGGGCTCTCCCGCCAGATACCGCCCCAGATCCGCCTCCAACTCGGCGGCACTCGAATACCGCCGTGCACGTTCCTTCTCCAGGCATTTGCCTGCGATCGTGGCGATATCCCGCCGCAACGTCCTGTTGACCGACGACAACGGCGTCGGATCCACCTCCCGGACCACCCTCGCCGCCTCGAAGGCCGACTTCCTCGTGATCGCGTAGGGCAGTTTCCCCGCCAGCAGTTCATAGAGAACCACACCGAGCGCATAGACATCGGCTCGCGCGTCGATGTCGTTGGGATCGGCGTCGAACTGCTCGGGAGACATGTATTGCAACGTGCCCACAAGTTGGCCGACGTCCGTGTGCATCGTCGTCAGGGCGATGTCGGAGTCGATGCTGCGAGCCACACCGAAGTCGATGACCTTCGGTTGCCCAGCCACGTCGACCAGAATGTTGCCGGGCTTGAGATCCCGATGAATGATTCCCCTCCGATGTCCATGGGCGACTGCCTCACACACCCTGCGAAACAGGGCCACTCGCTCCCGAGTGGAGAGCTTCCGCGCATTCGCGTAGCCGGTCAGCGTCTCCGCTTGTGGAACGTATTCCATGACAAAATACGGGACGTCCACGCCGTCGACAGAAATCGTCCCCACCAGGAATATCTGGGCGATGCCGGGATGCCTGAGCGTCGCGAGCACCTGAGCCTCGTACTGGAATCGTCGCGAGACCGTCGGCGAGGCCATGCCCTGACGGATGGCCTTGATCGCCACCGTGCGACGGGGCTTCTCCTGCACCGCCTCGTACACGCTCCCCATGCCGCCTTCCGCGATCAACCGCACAATGGTCACCCCGCCCAGATTCATTCCTGGGACCAGAACATGTCGGGACTTGATCGGGACCAACCTGACGAGTTCACTCAGACCACTGAACGCTGTCCCGGAGTCGCCCGTTGCTTCCGTCGGCTGCTGGTGGGGATCGGTCACGATGCTGAACCCTGAGGCACGAAGGACGACCGGCGACGGTCGCCCGGTGCGAGCATGAGCCCGCAGCATAGCTCGCGGTCCATCGACGATGCGAACATCGTTGTTCCACGCTCGGTGAGTGATCCGTGCCGCGCACTCAGCGCACGGCATGAACCAAGTCCTTGCCGAGGACGGGCCCACGCATCGAGCACGAGGCCACACACGGTGCGGGGCGCCCAGTGCCGCATGGTTCGTCGGTTTTGCCTCGACTGCAGCCTACGCCGCGGCCCGGCTCCCGCGACGCGAGGCGGCTGCCTGCTGGAGCAGCGCGGCTTCCACGCTCTCCGCGAAGTGGCAGCCAAGACCGGCCAGCCACGTCTCGTGCATCGACCGGTTCTTGTGGTAGTTGTTCGGCAGGAGCGTGACCTCGCGGCCCGCATGCAGCCCGGCGATCGCAAAGTGCAGTCGGTCGGTGATGATCCGCCGATACCGCGCCGCCAGGGCGAGCGTCTCGGCGGGCGTATTGCAGAGGGCGGCGGGATCGCGCGCCAGTTGCAGCAGCCGCCCCCTCCGCTCGTGGTCGCGACGCATCAGGATGCCGAGATCCTGCACCGGTGGGCCGGCGGCGGGCCAGGCCAGACCCAGCGCGAGATCAGGGGCGAGGATGCCGTCCGTTCGCAGGCCGAGGCTCGCCTGCTCGCGAACGAACACTTTGGCAAACGGGCGGTCCTCGCGGTCGGTGAACGACTGCGGCAGGATGACGACCGGCACACTGAGCCCAAGAGCCCGGGTGCGCATCGCGTGGTTCTCCGCAGATCGCCGGCCCATGCTGCCGCCGCCACCGAACACGATCACGTCCACCTCGGCAGGATCATCGAGGTCCAGTGGCAGCCACCGGATGCCACTCTCTGCGAAGAGCTGTGTCATGGCCAGCTCGATCAGGGCATCCCCGACATGTCCGGCCGGCTGCACGTAGCCGACGCGTCGGCCGACCAGCGGCGCGATCACATGCTTGAAGGCGTCGGGTCCCAGGAGTGCCCGACGGGCCGTGTCGTCACCGCCGGTGCCTGGGACGATCCGCAAGGATGGCTTCGCGCCAGCAGACGTCCGATCGCGGAGGCTGCGCCTCGTCGCATGACAGCCTGCCGCACGCGGTATCCGCTCGTTGCAATTCCCCATGAGGGGGTGTATCGACCCGCAAACGCTGCAAGGCCTGCGAAACAACCACGGGTCTACTCGGGAAGACTAGGGAAAATGGGGGCGGGAGCGATTTTTTTTAAACGGGAAAATGGGGACGGGAGCGAATTTTGCGACGGCTTTGTTCATGCCGTCTTCGGCTCCAAAAAAATCGCTCCCGTCCCCATTTTCCGGTCACTGCGCTGGTGCCTCGTCGAATGGCCCCTTCAGCACAGCATCGAGCTGGTCGTGCCGCCCCGCCCCGTCGATCAGATACCTGGCCTGCGGCTTGAGATCCTCCGGCACCTGCCAGCGGTCGGGGGCTGCTGCCGGTGTGGCGAGATTGAGCACAAGGTAGGGCGGAATCTCATGAGCCGTTTCGCGGATCGGCACGGTCTTGGGATCGGTGCCCGAAAGGAGATCCGCCGCCAGCCGGCCGGCCACGAGCCCCACCTCGCGGAAGTTGAAGCCGAGGTCAAAAAGCGTGCCCCGATCGGGCTCACCCGGGTTGACGCTGAACACCGGCACGTCCGATTTCGCCGCGGTGGCGATGACCGAATCGACCGCGCTGATCACCGTCGTGTCGCCGGGCACGAAGATCGCCTCGGCGCCCCGCGAGATCGTCGACTGCACCGCCTCGATGACGCCCGAGGAGTTTTCCACCGGCGCCTCGAGCAGTTCGATGCCGAGTGCCTTGCAACTGGCCCGCGCGAGTTCCATGAAACGGCGGGAATTGCTCTCGGAAGGGTTGTGCGCCGCCCCCACGCGAGCCAGGCGGGGATTGAGTCGCCGGGCAATCAGAAACGTCGTGTTCACCGGCGCCAGGCTGCCATACCCGACCAGATGCGGCGGATGCACGAGCGGGTCGGCGCGATCGAAGCCGACGCCTGCCGAGAAGGGATCTGCCACCGCCGCGAACACATGCTTGAGCCGGCCACGGCTGTTGGCCGTCGCCACCGCCTGCAACGACGGCGTGCTGGAGGTGAGCACCAGGTCGAACGGCCCGCCGACGATCTCGCGGGCGATCGCGTTGCCCTGAGCCATGTCCCCTTCGGCGTTGTAACGGCGGATCGTCACCGTCTTGCCATCGATAAAGCCTCGCTCGGCGAGCCCAGCGATCATCCCCTTGACCGCATCCTCGAGCACCATCGAGCTGGTCTGCTGGAGCACGGCGATCGCCGGCAGCTCGCGTTTGGCCGACTGTCTGTCGGTGAGCAGCAGGAGCGCCGACGCGCCGAAGAGCAGGGCCACGGTCGGCACGCAACGGCGGAGAAAGGCAAGGATGTGCGACGAGTTCATGGTTGTCTTTCGATTGCCCCCTACACGTAGAGTTCGGAGAGGGAACGTGCGGCCGCCTCGTCGAGCTGATCGGAGGAACGCAGCCGGGCGAAGCGAAACGCGAGGTCGTCGGGCGACAGCCGCCGCTTGGACGCTCCATCGACGTCGAGGGCAATCCGCCCCCGATGCACGAGCAGGAGCCGATCACCGAGCGACGCGGCCTGCGCGAGCGAGTGCGTCACCATCAGCGCCGTGAGGTTCTGCTCGCGGACGAGCGTCGCCGTGGCCTGCACCACCCGGTCGGCGGCGGCCGGATCGAGTGCGGCGGTGTGTTCATCGAGCAGGAGCAGATCGGGCCGGCGCCACGTCGCCATCACGAGCGTCACGATCTGCCGCTGGCCGCCCG
>CANHYS010000156.1 GCA_947464585.1 Planctomycetaceae bacterium
AGCCGGCCCATGGCGATCAGACAGCCGGGCATGTTCTTGTCGCAGCCGGGAATCGCCACCAGGCCGTCATACCACTGGGCCTGCATAACGGTCTCGATTGAGTCGGCGATGATGTCGCGGGGCTTGAGGTCGAGCTCCAGGAGGCGACGGATCGCCGCGCCCGCCCGCTGGCACTCATCAAGCTTGCCGGCATTCTCGGCCGGAATCGAGGCGCTGTCGGGCAGCGCCATTCCCATGGCCTCGATCGCCGTGGCCATCGTGTTGGCCGTATACATCCCGCCACAGGCGCCGGCGCCGGGGCAGGACTTCCGCACGATCTCGCCACGGCGGGAGTCGTCGATCCGGCCGGCGACGTATTCGCCGTAGCACTGGAACGCCGACACGATGTCGAGCGGGGTGCCGTCGGCCAGGTGGCCGGGGCGGATCGTCCCGCCGTAGACCATCAGGGCGGGACGATTGAGCCGGCCCATGGCGATCAGACAGCCGGGCATGTTCTTGTCGCAGCCGGGAATCGCCACCAGGCCGTCATACCACTGGGCCTGCATAACGGTCTCGATTGAGTCGGCGATGATGTCGCGCGACGGCAGCGAGAAGCTCATGCCATCGGTGCCCATCGAGATGCCGTCGCTGACGCCGATGGTGTTGAACCGCATGCCCACCATCCCGGCCGCCGTCACGCCCTCACGCACTCTCGCCGCCAGTTTGTCGAGGTGCATGTTGCAGGTGTTGCCCTCGTACCACATGCTGGCAATGCCGACTTGCGGCTTCTCGAGGTCGGCCGGCTGCAGGCCGGTGCCCAGGAGCATGGCCTGCGAGGCCCCCTGCGAACGGGGCTGGGTGATCCGGGAACTGTAGCGATTCAGGACGGCGGTAGCGGTCGTGGTCGGCATGGCGTTTTCCTTGGGGTTTCGTGCAGAATAGTTTCCGCGTCCCCGGTTTGAAAGGTGCAGGTGAAAGGTGCTTGAGCCAGTGCGTCCCGAATTCGTTTTTCTCGACATGGGAAACGTCATCGTATCGTTCGACCGTGACAGGGCCTTCCGGCAGATGGCCGAGGTCAGCGGCGGCGCCCTGGAGACCATCCGCGCCGTGGTCATGGAGGGGGGGCTGCACGACCGGATCGAACGCGGCGAGATCGGCTGGCCGGAGTTTCACGGCGAGTTTTCCAGGCAAACGGGCACAACCTCCGATCCCGCAGCCCTGGCCCGCGCAGCCAGTGACATGTTCACGCTGAAGATCGACATGCTCCCGGTGATCGCCGGCCTGGAACGCACCGGCTGCGGCTTTGGCATCCTCTCCAATACCTGCGGCCCACACTGGGAGCACCTGCTCGCACAGCGTTACTCCGTCCTGCCCGGCAACTTCCAGCAGATCATCCTCAGCCACGAGGTGCGGGCGACCAAGCCGGGGCCCGACATCTACCTGCTGGCGGCGGAGCGGGTCGGCGTGCCACCGGAACGGATCTTTTTCTGTGACGACATTCTCGCCCATGTCGAGGCAGCCCGCGGCGCGGGCTGGCAGGCCGAGGTCTTCACGTCGGCCGCGGGCCTGATCGATGACCTCGATCGCCGGGGACTGAAACTGGGGCTGTGAGCTTCGGGATCCGGAAGATCCCCTGGCTCACGCCGGGGGCTTGTATGCGCCATACAAGCCCTGAGCGCAAGCGACGGGATCTCCCGGCTCACGATCCCCCGGCTCACGATCCCCCGGCTTGCGCCGGGGGCTTGTACGCGGCCATCAAAGCGAGAAGCGTCAAAGCCGGGATCACCCCGCCGAATTCAAAAGACGGGCCAGTTCGGGCTCTTGAAACCGGCCCTCCATCACGACCGTGCCGTTGGCCACGAGGACCGGAACTCGCAAGCCATACCGGCTTTGGATGTCGGATTCCCCGTCGACATCGACGATTTCCACGGTCCCGGCCCGGGCGTGCGCGCCCAGCATGTCCTCTGCCGCCTCGCAAAGATGGCAGCCTCGACGCGTGTAGAGCAACAACACCATATTTCCGTTAGGATACCGGACGGAGTTGGATGGGCCAGCCACGTGACAGGCGTCCGTCGGCCCGTGGGCCGCGGCCATCCATGCCCAAGGGCACCGCATCCCGCCCTCCCGTCCCGTTCACCTCGACTCGACCGCACATGTCCGCCCCCGCCCCGACGCCTGCCCAGACGATGGACGAGTTCCTCCGCGTCACGCGGGCGAGCGGTCTGGTCGACTCAGATCGGCTCGACGAAGTCATCAGCCCATGGAAGGGCATCACGGGCCCGGTTCCCGAGGCCTGCATCCAGGCGATCATCGATCGCGGATTGCTGACCAGCTGGCAGATGGAGCAGCTGCGCAAGGGGAAACACAAGGGGTTCGTGCTCGGCAAATACAGGCTCCTGCGACTGCTCGGGGCAGGGGGGATGAGCAGCGTCTACCTCGCGGAGCACATGACGCTCCACAACAAGGTGGCGATCAAGGTGCTGCCCGTGAAGCGGGTCGACCAGACCTCCTACCTGGCCCGATTCGAGCGCGAGGCGCAGTCGTCGGCGAGGCTCAACCATCCCCACATCGCCAAGGCGTTCGACCTCGATACGTCGGGTTCGATCCACTTCATCGTGATGGAATACATCGACGGCATCGACCTCCACGCGCGGGTGAAACAGGACGGCCCGCTGCCGATCCGCGATGCCGCCGATTGCATCCGACAGGCGGCGCTCGGTCTCCACCACGCCCACGAAGAGGGACTGGTGCACCGCGACATCAAGCCCGCCAACCTGATGGTCGACAAACGCGGCCATGTGAAGATTCTTGACCTCGGTCTGGCACTGGGCAACGACGATGAAGAGGCCTCGCTCACCAAAGAACACGACGAGAAGGTGCTGGGCACTGCCGACTACCTCTCACCGGAGCAGGCCCGCGATAGCCACAAGGCCGACCGGCGGTCCGACATCTACTCACTGGGATGCACGCTGTACTACCTGCTCGTGGGCAAGGCGCCCTTTGCGAAGGGTTCGCTGGCCGAACGCATCCGGGCCCACATGAACGAGCCCGCGCCCAACCTGCTCGACGCGCGGCCCGACGTGCCCGCCGCGATCGTGGAACTCTACTTTCGCATGATGGAGAAGCATCCCGACGCTCGCCAGCAGACGGCGCAGGAAGTGGCCGACTCACTCGCGTCGTGGCTGACCGCGACGGCCGCTGCGGCAGGCCGGCAGCGGCCAGAACCGCCCCGACGCCCGTCGCTCCGACGCACCGCTGCTGACACGACCGACACCGGCGAAACGCTTCGCCGCCCTGGCGATTCCGTCGCGCCGCGAGCCGCGACCGCGACACCCTTTCCCGTCACCCGGAGCGGGGCAGGCAGCGGCTCTGGCAGCGGGGCTGGCAGCGGCTCTGGCGGGAGCTCCGGAAATGGCCCGGGCAGCAGTTCAGCGATCGGTGCGGCACCGCGGTCGGGCGTCGACCTGCATTCGCTGGCGCTTACGCCACCGCCTTCGAGCGACTCACGTTCCACGGGCCGCCTCCCCGCGGTGTCGGTAAAACCTGCGGCCTCCACGGGACCTACCGACGGGATCATGATCAACACGACCCCCGCGGCCGAACACAGCCGCCGGTCGCCAGCCCGACAGCCTGCAGCAGCCCAGGGCAGGGCCCGCCCCGCGGCACCACGTGGTCCATTGCTGTCGCGACGGTATGCCGGACTGCCGCTGTTGGTCTGGCTGGCCAGCGTGCTCCTGCTGGTCCTGCCGCTGCTGGTGGGTGGTTGGCTCTGGTTCGGCCGCTCGGGCGGGCAACCCCAAGGGGATGAATCGACGGACGCGATGGAACTGCCCGCAGACGGCGAGAATGCCTCGGTCGAAGAGCCGCTGCCAAAGCCAAAGCCCGTGCCTGCAGTCAAAAGCAAGCCTCCGGCAAAGTCGTCTCGCAGGCCTTCACCAGGGAAAAAACCTGAGAAGCCTGCTGATGAGCCCTCCGGCCCGAGCCCCCTCGACGGCCTCGACAAAATCATGTCTGACGGTGCGGCGACCACGCCCACCCCGAACGACAAGTGATGCAGACGACAGACGTCGAGCAGCGCATGCTTCGGGGACTTGAAACCTCCTGATGCTGAGGAGCCGGTCGGAGGCACGCGCAGGCGACGGTGAATTCTGCGACTCACGAGCGATTCAAGATTCGTCCACGAGCATCCCGTAGCAGAATCCGCCGGCGACCGAGCATGCCGCAGCCGGCGAACCAATGCGGGTGCGACTCGCTCGTCAGGCACCAGGAGCCGGGGTGATTCGCCACGGGTCCGCAGCGAGTGATTCGAGACTGGCTCGATGCGTGAGATCGTAGTCGAGCGGCGTGAGCGTGACCTTGCCCGCGGCCAGCGCCGTCACATCCGACTCGTGCGGCGACGGCGGGGGCGGGGGATCGTTCGTGGCCCAGTAATACGACCGGCCCCGGGGATCGACCCGTCGCTCGAAGGCCTCGCCGTAGCGGGCGATGCTCATCGGCACGACCCGCAGTTCCGGCGTGCCGCGGAGGGCCCGCGTCGGGATGTTGATGTTGTAGAGGCTGCCTGCCGGCGGGCGACGGGCGAGCAGACCGGCCAGCACCTCCCCAGCAATCTCCGCGGCCCGGTCGTAATCGGCATGCTCATCCCACTCCAGCGAAACGGCGATGCTCGTGATTCCGAAAAACGCGCCCTCGACCGCGGCGGCCACCGTGCCCGAGTAGAGCACGTTGATGCCGGCGTTGAGTCCGCTGTTGATCCCGCTGACGACGAGGTCGGGCCGCCGCGGGCAGAACTCGGAGATGCCCAGCTTGACGGCGTCGGCCGGACTGCCGTCGACCGCCCAGCCGCGGCTCCGCGGGCCGTCGAAGATCTCCTTCGCGGTAAGGGGGGTGAGAAACGTGATCGCATGCCCCACGCCGCTCTGCTCCGTCGATGGGGCGACGACGCTCACATCACCGAGCCGTCGCAGGGCCCGCTCCAGGGCCGCCAGACCGGGGGCAAAGATTCCATCGTCGTTGGTGAGCAGCGTGAGCATGGGGACGGGCAGGGAGGGGTGGCAAGGAACGGGAAAACCGCTGGTTCGACTCTGGCCAGACTATAGCAGGCCCGAAAAAAGCCGTGGATTCGGGCAGTGTTTCCATCCGGCACGGTCGCTCTATACTGGCGGGTTTTTCCGCCCTGCATCTCTCGAGCCAGCCATGCCAGCGTCTCCCGTCTCCAATACGTCGCCGAAACCCCCTTCGAACGGCACCTCCCAACAGGCGGAGCGGGTGCTGGTGCTCGACTTCGGCTCGCAATACGCCCAGCTGATCGCCCGTCGCGTTCGCGAGCAGCATGTCTACTGCGAGATCGTCCGCCACGACGTGACCGCGGACCGCATCAAGACGCTGGCCCCGAAGGGAATCATCCTTTCGGGCGGGCCGTCGAGCGTCTACGAGACCGGCGCCCCGCGGTGCGATCCCGGCATCTTCCGGCTCGGTATCCCGGTGCTCGGCATCTGCTACGGCATGCAACTGGCCTGCGACGCCCTCGGCGGCCACGTCGGCCGGGCGCAGGCCCGCGAATACGGCCGCGCCACCTGCGAGGTATTGGAGACCGACACGATCTTCACCGGCGTGCCGGCCCACACCGAGGTCTGGATGAGCCACGGCGACCAGGTCGACCAGGTCTCGGCCGATTTTCGGCCGCTGGCACGTACCGCCACATGCCCTCTGGCCGCCGTCAGGCACAACACGCTGCCGGTCTACGGTCTTCAATTTCACCCCGAAGTCACCCACACTCCCGCCGGCGGCACGATCCTCAGGAACTTCCTCACGGCGGCCTGTGGCTGCTCCGGTTCGTGGCGGCTCGAGGATTTCGCCCAGAGCGTGATCACCAACGTGCGTCAGCGGGTCGGCAGCGACCGGGTGATCTGCGGCCTCTCCGGCGGCGTCGATTCGGCCGTCGTGGCCGCGCTGCTCTCGCGGGCGATCGGCAGCCAGCTTTCGTGCATCCTGGTCGACAACGGGCTGTTGCGAAAGAACGAGGCCGCGGCCGTCATCGACGAGTTCCAGACCCATTTCAAGACCGACCTGCACGTGGTGCCGGC
>CANHYS010000157.1 GCA_947464585.1 Planctomycetaceae bacterium
CGATCACGATGAAGCCCTCGTTGCCGTCGCGGTAGCCGCCGATGCCCACGAGCGGTGCGCCATGGCGGTAACGGTCGACCACGCGGCCGTCTGCCCAGGTGACGGTCACGGATCCATCGGGGGCGGCGATGAGCCACTGCCGCCGCGGCGTGCCGAGCAGATCGGCCCAGGCCACCGGCTCGATCGGGCCATCGCGGTGCACGCCATCGGGCAGATCGAGTTCCCAGAACATGTCAGGGAGAGGCCCGAGTCCCACGGCGATGTTCTTGCCCACGCTGGGGCTGGCCAGTCCCAGCAAGGCCCATCCACCATCGGGTGCCACAGGCCCCGCGAAGAGTGACGCGACCGCAGGGCTCGCCGACCAATCCGGCTGCTCCCGGCCCTCCCCAGACCCTTGCTCAGCCCCTTCCACGGGCCGCGCCTCCGCGCCCCTGCCCTCCATCGTGACCGGCACGAGTCTGCCATGCCCGTTCACGCAGATGAGCCCGCGGCTGCCCTCCTGATGCGGTGCGGCCGGCACGACGTCGAGCACCGTGTCGAACGAACGTTCCCGCCACAGCCGATGGCCATCGAGGCTGGCGGCCTGCACGCCCACGGTGCCGTAATAGCCAACAACGATTTCCGGTGCGCCATCATCATTGAGGTCGACGAGCTGCGCGGTCCTGATCCCAGCGTGGGCTGGGCTCTCCCAGGCGGGATAGGCGGCGTGGAGCTTCCACACCTCGTTGAAGACGAAGACCTGCTGGCCACCACGGTTACCGCCGAGCCACCAGCGCTTGCCGGCCGAATCAACGGCCGTCCGCAGGAAGCCGACGGCGGCATCGGCCGGTAGATCGAGTTCGTGTCGGGCGAGTTCGCGGCCGCTTGGATCGATCACGACCACGGTCCGCCAGCCGTCGAGGGCGACGATCTTGGCGGCACCGCCATCATCGAAGCAGGCCACGTTCCCTGGCATGGCCACGTTCTCGGCCCGCCAGGCTCTGACGAGCTTGAAGCGATCCGGCTGCCGACGGGGTGCGATCTGCTGCGGAGGCATCCGCTCCACCGCACCGCCCCCGGCGACCTTCTCGAGCAGTTCGCGGTAGTCCCGGAGCCTGGTCTCGAAGCGATCGCGGAGGAGTGGCCCGGTGGGCGTGCCGGCCGCCACCGCGGCGAGGGTCGCGGAGAGATCCTTGGCCAACTGGTGGTCGTGACCCAGGAGCACGTCGGCAACGGTGCCTGTGGGCGTGAGCACCACCACGGCGGGGAAGGTCGTGATCTCGAAGGCGGTCGCCGCGACGCTCCGCGGGTCTCGCAGGATGGTGTCTGCTCCACCCCACAGTCTGACTTTCTCGCGGAGTGCGTCGTCTGGAACATCGGTCTCGTCGACGCTCACGGCGAAGTGTTTGACCGGTGGTGTGAGCGACTCCACAGCCCTGATCACCTGCGGCATCGACCGTCGGCAGGCGTCGCAGTCGGTGTGAAAAAACTCGAGCACGACGGTCGACCCAGCGAGGCTCTCGCTCGACACGGTCGTGCCGTCGAGAGAGGCGAGCACAAACGGAGTCGCCGCCTTGCCGACCAGGGCACTTGGCGGCTGGGGCGTCGGTGGCGGCTCCAGTCGGTCCACACGGGATGCCCCTGCGGGCACCTCGAATGCGAAGGCCTCCGACGGCACCGAGGTCGGAAACGTCGCCTCCAGAAAATCGACGACGACCGATAGCCCGCCAACTGGCCCGCCCTGCTGTGAGAGAAATTGCCCGTAGGCCACGGTGGGCAGCGACATCCGCCGCAGCAGCTTTGACTTTCGGTCGATCCAGAGGACGAGCGGCCCGTCGGGCTTGGGGATCGTCACAACCGTGCAGGGATGGCCTTCGATCGGTTCGGTGCCCGTCACGCGCGGCTTGTCCACGGCGTCGGCGACGATCAGGTCGACGGTGTCGTCGGCCAAGAGCAGTGGCAGTTGCGTTGGGCAACCGGCATCCCCCTCGGCCAGCGTCATGCGGACCTGCTCGTCAGCGAAGAGCTGGTCGAGCGTGAGTGGGCTTTTCACGGGTTCGTCCAGCACCTGGCCTGGTACGTTGCCCACCGCGGCGCGGAGCGATGTGCCATCAGCGGCGATCCTCGCGTCGTAGCAGTCGATCCGCAGCCGATCAGGCCGCTCGAAGGCCACGCGAAACGGAATCGACTGATCCACCTCAGTGCCTTCGCGGGTGTAGCGGATGCGGACGCGGGCGTTGTCGGAGTATGCCTGCGCCTTGCGGTATGTGCGGCTCATCTCGTCGAGCAGGCTACGGGGATCGGCACTGCAGCCGGTCAGCGGCATCGTTGCGAGGAAAACAACAAGGGGGGCGAGACGCCGTGCCAGCGATGGAAGTGGGGTGTTCATTCGCCCATCATGGCCAAAACGTCGCTGCCACGGCCAGAGCACTCAGGACACTCGTGCCCGGGGTGCGGCAATGGGTACGATGGTGCAAAAGGATGTTCCGACGGTGAAATGCATTCCGCTCGATTACGGCGACGACGAGCCGCTGCTGCTGGAGGTGGACGACGACGCGCTCGTGGCCGACTGCCGCGGGCCTGAGGGAGTGGCTGGCGAGGCCGCCGGGCAACTGGTGACGGCAGCGTTCAGCGCGACCGAGTCGGGGCCGCCGCTGGAGTCGCACGTGGTTCCTGGAGATCGGGTCGCCATAGGATTGGCCGCTGACGCTCCCCGGGCGGCCGAGGTTGTGGCTGCGGTCGCCACGCGGCTGGTCGCGGCAGGGGTGGAGCCGGCCGACATCACCGTGCTGCGCGCGCCGCCGCTCGAGCCACTGGGCTGCGGCGTGCCAGAGCAGACGAAGAACGCGCCCGCGATCGGTGCCGCGACGGCGTTCGATCCGGCAGTCGAGCCACAGACCTCGTACATGGCTGCCGATGAGGCGGGCAGGCCAATCCATCTGGCGCGGGCGCTGGTCGATGCCGACGTCGTCGTGAGCATCGGCCAATGGGGCTGGGATGCCGCGCTCGGCGGCCGCTCGCTCGAGGGCGAGCTCTGGCCCACGTTCTCACGGCAGTCCTGCCGAGAGGAGATCGTGCGGTCGCTGGCCAAACGCGGTCGACGGGCGCTCGACGCCTGGATGGTCAGCAACCACGAGGCGACCTGGCAACTGGGCGTCTGCGCGAACCTGCGGCTCGTCGCCGGCCGGGCTGACACGCTCGCTGCGGCGGCCTTCGGCCTGTCCGATGCCGCGGCGCGTCAGGCACGGAAGCTGGCTGCGGGCTGGAGGCCCGGGGTGCGGGCTGCGGCGATGCTCACGATCGCATCGCTTTCGAATCCTGGGGGTGGGACAGCCATGCTCCTGCGGGCCGTGGCGGCCGCGGCGCGCGTGACGCATCCCGCGGGCACGATTTGCGTCGCCAGCCGACTGGCGGAGCGGCCGGGGGTGATCTTCGCGCGGTGGCGAGAGGGAGCGCCGCTCGACGCGCTCGTCCGAGAGGCGGTGGGCACCGGCGACCAGGCGCTCATCACCGACGCGTTTCAGACCCGATTCTTCGCCCGGGCCCTCGGTGAACGGCGGTTCGTGCTCCTCTCCGACCTGGATGAGGCAACGGTCGAGGAACTCGAACTTGGTTTCGCCGCGACGCCGGAGGTGGTGGAGCGGCTCGCGCACCGTGCGGAGAGCGTCGTCGTGCTCCACGAGGCCGACCGGATGCTGCCGCGCGTGGTGTAGTGCCGCGGGCCCATGTCCAGGGTTTTCGGGGCTGGGCGTTCGGGGCTGGACTGTCGGGACCGGACTGTCAGCCCTTGGAAATCCCTGATTTCCCTCCCATTCCCAGGTGCTACCCGGGACTTGCGGCCTTCGGTGCTTTATGCAATATACTTGCTTGTGCAATAGTGTTGCATAAAATGCATTGAGCGTGGGACGGGAACATGCGATCGATCTGGAAATTCGTGGGGTGGGCGGCGACCTACGATCTCTGCCCATGGGCCAACGTCTGGTTCTGCTGGGTCAAAAAGCCGATTGCCACGCTTGCAGTCGCTTGTGTCGCGGCGATCACCTGCGCGGTATTCGTCAATCCCGTGGCGTTGATTTCCGCCGTGGCGATCCTGGGCGTCATCGCACTGGGCTACGGCTGGCCTTCGATCTCGACCCGCGGTCTCACCGCCCGACTCCGCTTCCATGATCGCCGCGTCACAGCGGGGGAGTCGGCCCAGGCGACGGTGTCGGTCCGCAATGCGTGGCCGTGGCCCGTCTGGGGAATCTGTCTCACGGGCGACTTTGGCTCAGACGCGACGATCGCACTCGCACGGGTTGCTGGTTGGTCCGTGACTGAGTTCTCCTGGGATTTTATCCCCGGCTGCCGCGGCGAATATCCCCGTGCCGCCGTGCGGCTGTCCACGTCGTTTCCTTTCGGACTGCAGGAAGCCAGCCGCGATGTGGTCGTTGAACGGCCGCTCATCGTATGGCCCGACATCGTGCCGCTCGACACGCTGCTGGATGCCGCGGAAACCAGGCCGACCGACGACACCTTCTCCGAGCAGCGGGTCGGGGACTCCGGTGACATGGCTGGAACCCGGCCCTTTCGCAACGGCGACTCGCTGCGCCGCGTTCATTGGGCACAGACCGCCCGCACGGGAGCGATGGTCGTCTGCGAGCGGGAATCGCCCGTCCTCGCGGCGGTCCGCGTGGTGTTCGATTCCGATCCTGCGGTCCACGAGGGGGCCGGCGCGTCGGGCACCCTCGAATGGTCGATTCGAATCGCGGCCAGCATTTGCGCCGCCTACCACCGGCACAATGCCCGCGTGGAATGCTGCTTTGGTCACGAGACGATCCTGGTCGCGGCCGGCCCCGAGGGGTGGCGGCGTTTCCTCGACGAGCTGGCGCGATTTCAGCCGTGTCTCCACGTGGAAAAGGATTGCCAGCACGAGCATGCCACGCATGCATGCCGGCGAATCCATCACCACAACTGCGGCGTTTTTCAGATGACGGTCACGACGGATCGTGGCACGGTCAACCGGACCGAGCATCGGCATGTGCATGGGGATCAATTGTGGATCGTTCTTGGGTCGAAGCATCATGAAGGTCTTCAACCCGCGGCCCAGATTGCCCTGCCCGGAAGGGTGATCAGGATGGCGTGGACACCCGATCTGCGGGTCGCGTTCCGCGAGGGATGGAGGAACATCTGCCGTGCAGGATGACAGGCCGACCCGCGTGCGATCCCGTCCAGCCACCGGGTGGTTGACGATGGTGCTTGCGCTGGTGGCGTGCGTGGCTGCGGAAGTGGCCGTTCATGGCATGGATCGCACGGTACACGCCGGCTTGTACGTCGCGCTTGTGCTGGTCTTTGCATTGGTCACGCTCATCGCCGCCGAGTTGCTCCGCCGACGGTTTCCCCTGGTGGGAGCGACGGAGAAATCACGACTGTCGTGGACCGCCGGGATCGTGATCGCGGGCGTCGCTCTCGAGGCTCTCGTCAGGGAGTGCCTCAATCTACCGATGCTTCTCGATGTCCTGCTCATCGTCGTCTTTCGCGACATGGTGATTGCCCTGGCCATGCTCTCCCATCATGAAGACGCACAGCGGTCCTGCAATGCCTTCGCGACATTTCTTATCGTCTTCGCGTCGGCCAGCGTGCATGCCCTGTGGATCCAAGGGCTTGTGGTGGTCTTCTCGCTCATCGGTGTCTGGTGGCTGATGGGCACCCACTGGGAGTCGTTGCAGCACCGTCTCGAGGCCTCCTCCGATCGCGCTTTGCCGCGCAAGTGGCTGCTGGCCGTGCCGCTGGCCCTGCTCGTAATCCTCGTCTGTGTGCCGGTGGCAAGCCGCCAGATCCACGCCCTGGAAGGCTTCATGCCGACATCCGGCGGCCGGCGCGATTCGTCGCCCATGGCCCGCAGCGGCGTCGGCGACGGCGATGCCCTGGTGGCTGGGCTCGACAACATCCGCAGCTTCGCCCCGATCGAGAATGCGCCGTTCGTGAGCTCCCACGAGCCGACGCTCTACGATCTCTATGACGACATGTACAACGAGCCGGTGGTGCAAAAAAAATCCCAGCGGGCGATCAGCCTGCCGCCCCAGACGACGGTGCGGCCCGAG
>CANHYS010000158.1 GCA_947464585.1 Planctomycetaceae bacterium
CGCGGCAGAAACCGTCGGAGCAGTCTCGTCGCATCGGACTTCGCATCGATAGGCACCGGCACGAGCGGGTCGGCCTGCCATTCTTGGTCATGCCGCCGGTCGCTCACCTTGGGCAGGACCGTGCCCGTAGCGATCGCCTGTGCCACCGACGCGGGCGCCAGCGGCAGATCGCCAAAGAGGGTGCGGTAGCTGGCCGGCGGCCAGGTGTCGAGCGGGCCTTCGATCTCGAGCCGCCGCACCACCAGGGCCGGAAGCCCCTGAGCCTCGGCCGAGCGTTCCCGCGTCTTCCCCATCACCGTGCCGAAGTCCGGCAGCGTCCAGCCGAGCACGTCGACCCGCTGCCCCTTGCGAAGGACGAGATCGACTTCGATGGTCTTCGGCACATCGGCTGGTAGGTCCCGCCACGCGAGGACTGTTTCCGAATCACCGCTTCCGACCGGGGCGATCGAGAAGCTGACGGGGAGCGGCCTGCCTTCGGTATTGATCACGTTGCCGAGAACACGCACGCGATAGCAACCGTCCGCCGCGGCGGCAGGAGTCGCCACGGTGTTGTAGGGCGGCCGCAGCCGTGACGGCGCGGCCAGCCCTTCATCGACCAGCCAGCAGTGCCAGGCCTTGTAGGCTTCGGCCTGTCGCTCGAAGATCTCCCTCCCACTCGCCGACCACTGCAGTGTGGCAAAAGGTCGGTCGGGCACAGCATCCCGCAGCGCTCGGTCGGCGGCCTCCTGATGCCGAACGAGATGCATCGCAGAGTTGCCAAGGCCGATGGCCACCGTATCGAAGCCGGCGGTCGAAGCATCCTCTGGCAGCAGATCCTGCACCGAGAGGGCCGGCATCTCCAGCAGATCCTGCAGAGTCTTTTCGTATTCAACACGGTTGAGCCGCCGCAACGCGGTGCGGCCCTCGGCGATCTGTTCCGACCGACTGCGAACGGCGAGGTCTGCGGCCAAGGCGGCAAGGAACCCACGCCGGCTGTCGGCCGACGGCGGCTCTGCGTCGTCCGGGGGCATCTCGCCGCGTTCCACCCGCTCGAAGGCCCGCTCCCACCGGCTCATGGCAAGGGAATCGAGAGGCTGTGGCCGCCTCAGGGCCGCCAGAAGCGCCGTCAGATCGAGCCCAGCTTCGGCGGCTGGGCCGTCGTGGCAATCAATGCACGAAGTCTTCACGAACCGCTGGATCGTGGCGGCACCATCGGCTCGTGCGACCGCATGCTCCACGCCAACGCCACTCATGGCCATTGCGGCGAGGCCGATCATCAGCCCGAAGCGGATGGTCGTTGGTCGGTCGACGCGAGTGTACCGACGCGCCATCGATGCAGGCTCCTGATACGTACTGAACCCAGTGTGACTCTACGTCAGGTTGTGGGGTTATTACGACGACCAGGATCACTTTTCGCCAGCAAACGTTAGCAAAAGGATGAGGATTAGCTCGACCAACGGCACTTCGGCAGGCGTCGGGCGGGTGAGGAGCGGCTGCTGCCATCAGACGATGCCGTCGCGGATCGCCCGGGCCACGGCGCCGCCAAGAGTGTTGACGTGCAGCTTGGCGTAGATCCGCCGCACGTAGTTGTCCACCGTGTGAAGACTGATGTTCATCCTCGTGGCCACCTCCTTTTTCACGAGGCCGTCGGCCAGCAGCCGCAACACGTCTCGCTCGCGTTCCGACAGGCTTTCGGCGATCGGCGGATCGCCGGCCTCCGGCGGCTTGACGCGGAGCCGGCTGAATCGGTCGATCACGAAGCGTGCCACCTCCGGCGATATCGGCGAGCCACCGCGCCGCGCCTCCTCCACCGCGGACACGATCCGTTCGAGAGACTCCGACTTAAGCAGGTAGCCCGAGGCACCGTTGCAGATGGCATCGAAGACCAGGTCGCGGTCGTCGCAGACCGTGAAGACGATGATCTCGGCCTCGGGAATCCGCTCCTTGAACCGCCGCAACCCCTCGAGCCCCGACATGCCCGGGAGTCCGAGGTCGAGCAGCATGACGCCGGGGCTCAGTGCCGTGGCATCGAGCGCGGCGAGCGCCTTTTCGCAGGAGGGAAACGTCGCGACCGTTTCTTCACCCGCCAACTCCAAGGCCTCGCGAACCGTCTCCCTCAGGCGGCGGTGATCCTCGATGATCCAAATTGGACTCATGCATGTCCCTCCTGCACGTGATCGGCGCGGCGGTTGTGGGAGTGGCGACCTGACGCCAGGAGGCGAACGGTCGTGCCGCGGCCACGCTGGCTGACAACCTCGCACGTGGCCTGCATTGCTGCGGCCCGCTCGCGCAGGTTCGCCAGTCCGTGACCGCTCGCCGTCGCCTGCGGATCGAAGCCGCTGCCATCGTCGCTGACGCTCATGTTCAGCCCGTCGTTCCAGTCGATGGCAACGGTGATGTGATCCGCCTCGGCGTGCCGCCGCGCGTTGGTGATCGCTTCCTTGAGGAACAGCACACTGTCTCGGGCCCTTTGCGGTGCCGGCTGGCCGGCGGGCGGCTCGCCGATCACCCGCACATCGTGGTCGATGCCGTCGAGGAGCCGGTTCGCCACCGACTCGAGCCGGTGCGAGAGGTCCTGCCACGTGCCTGCCTTGGGCGCGAGCAGCCAGATCACGTCGCGCATGTGATCTAGGGTGTCGCGGGCGGTGGCTGCGATCTCGGCCAGACGCGGGCCGGGATCCCTTTTTCCCTCGTATTGCCGCCGGGCGAGATCGCTCTGGATGGCCAGTTCGCTGAGACTCGCTCCGACCTCGTCGTGCAGGTCGCGGGCGAGTTGCCGCTGCAGGGCGGCGAGCTTTCTGGCCGCCGCCGCCCGCAGCCACAGGGCCGCGCTCACGCCGCCAAACAAAACGACGACCAACGCCCCGATCGCCACCGCCAGCATCTGTCGGAGCCGGTCCTCCCGCTTTCGGGCGAGCCCTGTGTCGATCGCCGCCAAGTCCTCCTCGAGTTCTGCCCGTCTCGCGATGCCCTCGAGCCAGGCCTTCCAGTCGAGCAGTTCGTGCCGGCTCGAGAACCCGTCGGTTAGGGCGGCTGCCGCCCACCCCTTTCCTGCGGCGACATGGCTCATGGCAACGGGCTTTCCGGCCGCCAGATTCCGGCCGCCTCGCCAGCACTGCAATTCAGCGAGCGCGAGGACATGCTGCTCAGGGCCGGACGAACTGCCGATCAGCGGACCGAGCCGCCAGAGCGTTTGGGCCGCCAGCCTCACCCTTCGGGCCGTGAGTCCCTGCGGCGTGAGCATGACCTGCGCCGGGCCTGGGTTCGGAAGGGCCTCGGCTGGGGCGGCTGGCGAGGTTTCATCGAGCAGCAGTTTCGCCGTGGCGGTTTCCGGATCGGCGAGCAGTTGGAAGTGTGTCGGAAAACCATACCCTGGCAGATCGGCCTGGCCGATCGGCCAGGCCGGCACGAGATGGATTTCGTCGATCCGTTCGGGCTGTCCCAGATCGACCTCGAGCCAGGTCGCACCATCGACAACTTCGGCTGATTCGATCGGGGAGCGGGCACCGTTGGTGGTCGAGCCGCGGCTGCCAATCAGGGGCAGGCACCAAAAGTAGCCGTCGGTCAGGTTGGCTGGCTCCCAGCGGCGAGGGCTGTCGAGCGAGGCCGACGTGTGTGTTGGACACCGCAGGGCGGCATTCCGCCCGTCAGCCAGCACCGCAATCTCGCCCAACCGGAAGAACTGCTCGCCGCCGGAGCTGGCGCGAAAACCGTTGACCTTGATCCGCAGATAGCGGCCCTTCGCACCGTTGCCCGGGGCCATCCAGAATGGCAGCCGTTCGCCGGCCCCCGGTTCAGGCTCTCTCCACTCGGCGATGAGCACGTGGGCGGCGAACTCCGGATCATCTGAGATCTCGACAGTGAAGGCCGAGGGAAAACCGCTCTGTTCCGAGCCGCCGCTCGGCAGCCGCGCCGGAAACAGCGCCACCCGCTCCGGGGTCACCTGCCGCTGGAAGTCGATCACCACCCAGGCCGGCTCGGCGGCGTGGCCGTGGAAACCGATCCGCTGGCAGGTCTGGGGCGAGGCCACCAGCGGCGGCAGACTGCCGAGCTCTGCCACAACGGCAGCCCGTCGCATGTCGAGGTCGGCCGCCTCGGCCGAAAGACAGGAAAGCAGACAGGAAAAGACCGCGACGAGCTTCCGCATTGAAGGCACTCGCAACCCCTTCCATCCAACCCCGAAGCGGCTATTCCATAAACAAATCGCCTTTGAGAATACCGTATCAGCGGCTCTTCATGCCGTTTCTCGAGCGGCTGTGACGAGTTTTCGGGGCGTGTGGTCCCGCCGTGACGGCGGCTTTAATGTGCTGAAGTTAAGGGTTCGTTTCCGGTTCGCATACCAGGCTGACCATGACGATGACCGTGCCGTCCGTCGATCCGCCGCGCAAGGTCGTCGCATCGGCCACGTCGCCGGTGCTGGCCGCCCTCGCCCTGCTGGCGGCGGCGAGCCTCGCGGCAACCGGCGGTACGGGACTCGCTGCCGCCGACGTTCCGGAGTTTCTTCGCCGGAACTGCGCCGACTGCCACTCAGGCGACGCTCCCGAGGGAAACATGCGGATCGACGATCTGCCGCTCGACCTCGCCGCCGAGACGGCCGCCGACCGCTGGGAGCGGATCATCACCCGGGTCGAGGCCGGCGAGATGCCGCCGCCCGAGGCCGAGCGGCCGCCAAGTGCCGACACGGCCGCGGTGCTTACCTGGGCCAAGACCGGCCTCGCCGTGGCGGCCAAGGTCCGGCGGGCGGAAGGGGGGCGGGTGGCTATACGGCGGCTCAATCGCCTGGAATATGAAAACACCCTCCACGATCTTCTCGGGCTGCCGCTGCCGCTCCGCGATCTCCTGCCGGAGGATGGCACGAGCGACGGGTTCGACACGGCGTCGGCGGCGCTGGCGATCTCGCCCGTGCACATGCAACGGTTCATGGACGCCGCCAGGACGGCGCTGGAGGCAGTGGCCGTCCGTGGGCCGCGGCCGGAGACGAAGGTGCGGCGGTTCTCATACGATCCCGAAAAAGACCAGTTTCTGAAACATCCCAACAATGAGCCGATGATCCGCGTGCGGAATGGCGAGATGCTTTTTTTCTCTGAGCCACACGGGGAGGTGCCGGCGGTGCTTCAACAGTTTGCTCTGGAAAACGAGGGGATCGCCGGGGTTCCAAAACGCTACAAGATTCGGATCAAGTCGCGGACGCACGATGCCCGGGGCACGTGCCGCAATGACGAGCGCCTGAATCACCCGTACACAAAGAGCCTGAGGGCGATGCGGCACGACTGGCGTCCCGACACGACCCGTCCCGAGGAACTCACGTTCAGCGTCGTCACGACACTGTCGAAGCGGAGGCTCGGGTTCTTTCAGGCAGCCGCGGATGGCGGACAAGCGTCAGTCCCCGAGATCGCCGAGATCGACTGCTGGCTCCTCCCGGGCGAGACGATCCAGATCGCCCCCTATCGGCTCAATGAGGCCCGCAGCGAACGGGGCTTGAGCGTCTACCCGACGAAGAGCACGGATCCGGCGCGAAAGTTCGACGAGCCGGAGGAGGGGCTCGCGCTGGTGATCTCGTGGGTCGAGTTCGAGGGGCCGATCGTGGAGCAATGGCCCCCCGCGGGACACACCCGCATCTTCGGCAACCTGCCGCTCGTGGGCGTGGCCGAGTTGCCCGCGGGCGCGAAGTTGCCGCCTCGCATCCTGACACCGGTGATCGCCGGCGGCCCCCCTGGCTACCGCACGGTGAAAGACCCGGTCACCGTCGGATCGGACGATCCGAGCGTTGACGCCCGGCGGCTGGTGGCCAGCTTTTTGCCACGGGCATTTCGCCGGCCTATCGATGCGACGGAAGTGGACCCGTATGTGGCGATCGTGGAGGCCCGGCTGGCCGACAAGGAATGCTTCGAGGTGGCGATGCAGGAGGCGGTGCAGGCCGTGCTCTGCTCGCCCGACTTCCTGTTTCTCGTGGAGCCGGCCGGGCCCCTCTCAGACCATGCCCTGGCCTCGCGGCTTTCATATTTCCTCTGGCGGACCGCGCCCGACGACGAACTGCGGGCGGCCGCCGATGCC
>CANHYS010000159.1 GCA_947464585.1 Planctomycetaceae bacterium
AGGAGCGGCTGCGGCTGGAGACCCGCGTGGTGGCGGTGCACGAAGGGCGGCCGTTCCTCGGATTCAACCGTGCCCGGCATGCGGTGGTGGAGGGGGCGATCCTCGTGACGAGGCTGCACCTGCTGGGAGCCGATGAGGTGCGGCGGCAGCTTCGCGACCTGGCGGTGCTCGTGGAGAAGACCGGCGGGCCCCGCGAGCACGAGGCGTTTCGGCTGCTCGAGGAGAAGGTGGCGGCGGGGTGATGCTTGGCGGTATCGAAGCCGGTAGCCGCCGCGCACGCGGAGTCCCCCGGCTTCCGCCGGGGGCTTTTATTTTTGGGAGTCCCCCGGCTTACGCCGAGGGCTTTTATTCCAGCAACGCGGCATTGAAGCCGGTGGCCGCTGCGTTTCCATTGCTTGTCGCGTTGTCCACAACGCGGTCTACTCTTCCCATGTCGTCTCACGATTCCCCTTCGGTCCATCGTCCACACGCCGTCGAGGTGAAAACCCCGGCGCGGCTGCATCTTGGCATGCTTTCGTTTGGGGTGCCCGGCATCCGTGCCTACGGTGGTGTCGGTGTGATGATCGATCGACCAGGCGTGCATATCCGCATGACACGCGGGCGGCCAACGACGGGTGATCGCTTCCATGCCACAGGGCCGCTGGCGGATCGGGTAGTGGCGTTTGCCCGCTCGTGCGTGGAGGCCTGGCGACTCGGTGACGCCGCCGCCTGCACGATCGAGGTGGTGCAGGTGCCCGGCAGCCATGCCGGGCTTGGGAGCGGCACGCAGCTGGGGCTGGCCGTCGCGGCCGGTATGCGGCAGTTGTTTCGTCCAACTGCAGCGCTCGCGGCTCCAGACGCGGTGGTACGGTTCGACACGAGTGACGCCGTGGAGCTGGCGCGGGCCGTGGGTCGCGGCCGCAGGTCGTGCGTTGGCGTCTACGGCTTCAGCGGCGGCGGGCTGATCGTCGAGGGAGGACGGTTCGTGCCAGCCGACCGTGCGAGCGACGATGATGCCACCCGAGCGTTCTCGCCCCTGTTGGCCCGTGTGCAACTGCCGCCGGCATGGCGGTGTGTCTTGTTTGGCATGCGAGACACGGTGGGCCTGCACGGTGATGCCGAGAAGCAGGCGTTTGCCAGCCTGCCGCCGGTGCCTCGCGAGATCTCGGCGGAGCTGTCACGGATCGCGCTGATGGAACTCTGGCCCGCGGCGGTCGAGGGGCAGTTCGCGGAGTTTTCTGATGCGCTCCTGCGGTATGGTCTCCTGGCAGGAAAACCGTTTGAGCAGGCGTCGTCATGCCTGCCCTACGCTCAGCCCATGGCCGATCTGATCGAAACCCTGCAGACCTGGGGAGTGCGCGGCTGCGGTCAGAGCAGTTGGGGGCCGACGGTGATGGCCTGCTGCGAATCAGCGGCGGCGGCCGACTCGCTGGTCGAGCGGTTTGCAACGACGGATCTTGCGCGGCAGTACGACACGCTGATCGCCCGGTTCGATGATCAGGGGGCGATCGTGCAGGAAATCCCGGCGGATCAGGCCTTGGCGACGGGCAGGCCGTAGTCGGCGAGCACCTGCCGCAGCTTGTCGGCCAGCGGCTTTTCCAGGCTCACCAGCGGCAGGCGGACATCGCCCGTGTCGCGGCCGATCATCGCCATCGCGGCCTTGATCGGGATCGGGTTGCTCGCCAGGCCGAGCAGATCGCGGCAGAGCGTGAACAGCTTGCCGTGGAGCCGTCGGGCCGCAGCGAGGTCGCCCTTGTCGAACGCCTCGATGAGGGCCCTCATGTCGGCCGGCACGAGATTGCCCACGACCGAGATCACGCCACGGCCGCCGATCGCCAGGAGCGGGAGCGTCATGCTGTCGTCGCCCGAGAGCACGGTGAGGTCGGTGGCCGCGAGCACCTGCGACGCCTGGTCCATCGAGCCGGTCGCCTCCTTCAGCATGGCGATGCCCGGCAGGGACGCGAGCCGGATGATCGTTTCAGGCTCGATGTTACGGCCTGTTCGCGCGGGGATGTTGTAGACGCAGATCGGGATATCGACGCTCTCAGCGATCGCCTTGAAGTGTTCGTAGATGCCCTGCTGGGTGGGGCGGTTGTAGTAGGGGCCGACGACGAGCGCCGCATTGGCACCAGCCTTCGCGGCATACTTCGTGAGCCGGATCGCTTCCGCGGTGGAGTTGCTGCCCGTGCCGGGCATGACGAGCAGGCGGCCGGCGGCGGCCTGGATGCTCTCGGCGATCACCCGTTCGTGCTCGTCGTGCGTGAGCGTGGGGGATTCGCCGGTCGTGCCGACCGGGCAGATGCAGGTGACGCCCGCCTTGGCCTGAAAGTCGACCTGCTCGTGCAGCCGCTTCGTGTCGATCGCACCGTCGCGAAACGGGGTGACAATGGCGACGGACAGACCGGCAAACTTCTCGGCTCGCGTGGACATCGGCAGGAGTGCTCCGCGGGTTTAACTGAGGGCTGGACGCGAACCGCGACGGGCTGGCAGTGCCGCCGGATCGCATGATCGGCCCCGGAAAAAGACTCCGGGAAGATATGATTTTCAGCGGCAGGCGGCAAAGGGCGTGCGTGCCGTGGCAGGAATCATCGTAGGAATCGTCGTCGCAGGAAGAACGCCATGGCAGGAAACAGCCTCCCGAACCGACAGCAGCAACTTCCCGCCGGGGCCGTGGCGGCGGCGGCGGTCGTGGCGGCAGCGGCCGGGCGGCGGGTGGTGTGCGAGCAGGGGGTCGCGCGGCTGGGCGTGGTGCTGGGCACCGGCCTCGGCGGCCTCGCCGACCGTCTCGATGATGCCTGGTCGATGGCGGCCCGCGAGACGGGCTGGCTCGTGTCATCGACCGCCACCGGGCATGCGGGCCGGGTGGTGTGGGGTTCGCTTGGTGGTCGAGGTGCGAAGGGTGGCGAGTTGTCGCGGTGCGAGGTCGTCGTACTGCAGGGCCGCGTGCATGGCTACGAGGGGCATGCCCCGGAGTCGCTCTCGCGCGGCGTGGAACTGCTCGCGGCACTCGGTGTGACGACCGTGCTGCTTTCCAATGCAGCCGGCGGTCTGCGGCCCGACATGCAGGTCGGCGAACTGATGGTGTTGAGCGACCACATCGATCTGGTGCGAAGGCCGTGGACGCAGGGGCTCGGGACTGATCCGACCGAATCCATGGTGGTGGACGGGGCGGCTGACGTGGCGGTGCGGGCTGGGGCCGCGGCACCGTGCTACGATCCAGAGATCGTAGCTGGTGCGCTTGAGGCGGCGCGATCAGCGGGAGCGGTCGCCCGCGCGGGTGTCTACGCGCATGTGATGGGGCCGAGCTACGAAACCCGCGCGGAGTATCGCATGCTCAGAAAGTTCAACGCTGACGTGGTGGGGATGTCGACCGTGCCCGAGGCCATCGTCGCCCGTCGGCTCGGCCTGCGGGTGGCGGCCGTCTCCGTGGTCACGAACGTCGCCCGGCCCGATGCACCGGCCTGCACCGATGCCGAGGATGTCTGCCGCGCCGCTGCTGCGGCAGCAGAGGGCGTGTGGGCCATGATCGTCCGCATCGCTGCATTGACCGCGGGGCCGCATGCCACAGGGAGAATCAACCGATGATCGTGCTCCTCACCAATGACGATGGCATCGATGCGCCGGGCCTCGCGGCGATGGAGGCATCCTGTCGTGGTGGGGCCTGCCGCGTGGTGGTGGTGGCCCCGAAGGAGCCGCATTCCGGCTGCGGCCACCGGGTGACGACCGACCGCCCGCTCGTGCTCGAGCAGGTGGGTCCCGACCGGTTTCATGTCGACGGCACGCCGGCTGACTGCGTGCGGCTGGCGCTAACGACGCTGCTGCGTTTGCCGGGCGAACCCGACGTCGGGGGTGACGATCGGCCCGCCGTCGACTGGGTCTTGTCGGGCATCAACGCCGGCGGCAATCTTGGCGTCGACATCCATCATTCGGGCACCGTGGCGGCGGCCCGCGAGGCGGCGCTGCATGGCGTGCGGGCGCTGGCGGCCTCGCACTACCACCGTCGCGAGGAGCCGATCGACTGGCAGCGGGCGGCGGCGTGGATGGCAGAGGTGCTTGGAGAGGTGTTGCCCATGCCGCTCGCGGCGGGGGAGTTTTGGAACGTCAACTTTCCGCACCCGCTCGGTGCTGGCACGGCCGCAGTTCGACCGCCGCTGGTGGAATGTCGGATCGATCCGTCGCCGCTGCCGCTGGGTTACACGAGCGAGCCGGAGGGCTGGCGGTATCGGTCGCGGTATCAGGAGCGCAGGCGCGTGTCTGATGGCGACGTCGCGGCGTGTTTCGGCGGCGCGATCAGCCTGTCGCGCGGCCGGGTGGTGTAGGGCGGCTACGCACCCGGAATCCCCCGGCTCACGCCGGGGGCTTTTATGCCCATACAAGCCCGGAGCGTAAGCGATGGGATCGGACACCCATACAAGCCCGGAGCGTAAGCGATGGGATGGGACACCCATACAAGCCCGGAGCGTAAGCGATGGGAACTGCCCCGGCTTGCGATTCCCCGGCCACCATCACGGGTGGCTTACGTTTCCAGCGTTGCCAGGTCGGCGTCGAAGACGCGGACCTTGGCCCACGAGTCGGCGTGCTCGGCGATGAACCGGTTGTGCCGCTCGGCCGTCTGGTAGACGTCGTGCGAGGCACGCGAATCGAACACGATCACGAGTGTCACGTCGTAGTCGCGGTCGTTCACCTGCCGGTCGTAGTCGGCGCAGGTGCCGACGGCGAAGGCCCGCGTGCCAGGATGGCCCGTGAGGTGCTCGCGGCAGCCCGCCATCAGCTTCGCGGCAGCGGCCGGTGTGCGATCCTTGAGCGTGAAATAAACCGAATGGGCGAGCATCATGAAAAGGCTCCGGATGGACGGCGTGTGTGATGTCGCTGCGTTATGACGCGGCGTGCGTCGTGGCGGCCGTTGCAGTCGCCGATGCATCACCGCCGCTGCGGGGCGTGGCAGGGCCGATGATTTCCACGACCTCGGTGTCGTCGAGCATCTCGCGAGACTCAAGCTCGCCCGCGAGGCGGTCGAGCTTGCCGCGTTGTTCGGAGAGCAGCGCGGCGGCGCGGACGGCCGCCTCAGCCAGCAGCCGCGACACCTCCTCGTCGATGATCTGCGCCGTGTGTTCGCCGTATTCACGCTGCTCGTAGACATCGCGACCGAGGAAGGGCTGCTCGTTGGAGCCGTGGCAGGCCACTGGCCCCACCCGTTCGCTCATGCCCCAGTGCGACACCATCTTGCGGGCGATCCGCGTCGCCTGCTGCAGATCGTTTTCGGCGCCCGCCGAATACTCGCCAAAGACGAGCTTCTCGGCGGCGCGGCCGGCGAGGATGAAGGCCAGGCGGTTGTTGAGGTCGGACTCGCCGATGTTCATGCGGTCTTCCTCGGGCACGAGCTGCGTCACGCCCAGGGCCCGGCCCCGCGGGATGATCGTCACCTTGTGGAGCTTGTCAACGCCGGGCAAGAGCCAGGCGGCGAGCGCATGGCCGGCCTCATGGTAGGCCGTCATCTTCTTCTCGCGGCCGGTGAGCAGTTCCTCCCGCTTCGGCCCCATCAGCACCTTATCGCGGGCGTAGTCGAAGTCGTCTGCCCCGACGGCGTCTTTGTCATTGCGAGTGGCCCAGAGGGCTGCCTCGTTGACGAGGTTACGGATGTCGGCGCCGGTGAGGCCGACCGTGCCGTTGGCCTGCCGCTCGAGGTCTACATCGGGGGCGAGCGGCACGTTTCGCGTATGCACCTTGAAGAGCGCGAGGCGGGCCTTTTGGTTGGGTCGATCGACGGTGACATGGCGATCGAAGCGGCCCGGCCGCAGGAGGGCAGGGTCGAGCACGTCGGGCCGGTTAGTGGCGGCGAGAATAGTCACCGACTCCGACGGACTGAACCCGTCCATCTCGCTCAATATCTGGTTGAGTGTCTGCTCGCGTTCGTCGTGGCCGCCGCCGAGCCCGGCGCCGCGGACGCGGCCGACGGCGTCGATCTCGTCGATGAACAGGATCGCCGGCGAGGCGTCCTTGGCGGTCTTGAAGAGGTCGCGCACCCGCGATGCCCCCAC
>CANHYS010000160.1 GCA_947464585.1 Planctomycetaceae bacterium
AGGAGACGAAGCAGCTGCAAGGCGATCTGACATCATGGGAGAAGGACGTGTCCGCGGCCACGGATACAGCCCAGGCATTCGACGACCGGCTCCGCGCCGCCACGATCGAATTGGCGGCCCTGGAGAACTCGATCGTCCGGCTCGGCAAGGAGCTGGCCGGCGCGTGGGGCACCCTCACCAAGACAATCGACGGCGCCACGTCGCGGTAGCTAGCTTTACGCGAAACATGGCATCCTGCCACCCCGACGGGCGGATGCCCGTCCTTGGCCAGTTTCTTGGCAAACGCAGTTTGCTGGTGCTGCGCTTCGCATCCTGCGAAGCAGTCTTGGGTGGAGCCGGGATCGGCGGAAGCTCGACGAGCGTTGGAATTTCGCCCTCCCGAGGTTTGCACTGTCAACACGCCTCACGGCGAAAGTCCCCGCGAAGGAGACTTCTGCCGTCCCGGGGCGCGGGACGTGTCCCGGCGTCCTGCCCGGCGGTACCATCGACGACTTCAGGTCGGCTCGGCTACACTAAAAAGCCGCGTTTCGCCCCCACGGTCCGGAAACCCAGCGATGACCCAACTTGCCGCCCGCCCGAGCACCACGGCCCACCTCAAAAAGGCCGTTCACCACCACAAGATCACCAGCAAGCGTGGCATGCTCGAACGCATGTTCACGATGTGGTTTCGCGGCTTCGTCTACAACCAAATCTGGGAGGATCCGCGGGTCGACGCCCAGGCGCTCCAGATCGGCCCAGACTCGAGCCTGTTCACGATCTCGAGCGGGGGCTGCAACGTCCTCAACTATCTGATTCACAAGCCGAAGCGGATCGTGGCGGTTGACCTGAACCACAACCACATGTGCCTCACGCGGCTGAAACTCGCCGCGATCCAGCACCTTCCCGACTATGAATCGTTCTACAAATTCTTCGGCTACGGCCAGCACGAGGACAACCTCGCCAACTACAACCGCTTCATCCGCGACCATCTCGATCCACAGACGCGGGCCTATTGGGAGTCGAGCGACTGGCCCGGCAACGCGATCGGCCCGAAGCGGATCAGCTACTTCAAGCGCGGCCTCTACAACCAGGCAAAGCTGGGACAGTTTTTTCGGGTCGTGCACGGCCTGGCGCGGGGCATGCGGCGTGATCCGGCACGGCTGCTGACGGCCCGCACGGTGGCCGAGCAGGAGAAGATCTTCGACGAGACGTTCAGCCCGCTGTTCGAGAACAGGATCGTGCGGTGGATGGGCCGGCAACCTGTTGCGGTCTACAGCCTCGGCATCCCACCGAGCCAGCACGCGGCGATGCTCGAGGAGCAGGACAACGACGGTGGCAAACTGTTCGACATGTACAAGCAGCGGGTTCGCCGCCTTGCCTGCGGCTTTCCGCTCAACGACAACTATTTCGCATGGCAGGCATTCGGCCGCCGCTACGACCACGAGGGCCGTCGGGCGCTCCCCGACTACCTCAAGCCGGAGAACTACGAGACGATCAAGGCCATGGCGCCCCGCGTGGAAACCCACATGGCATCGCTCTCGGATCAACTCAAGGTGGAAAAGCCTGGCAGTCTCAACAGCTTCATCCTGCTCGACAGCCAGGATTGGATGCCGCCGGCGGTCATCGACGAACTTTGGGGACACATCGCGCGGGTCGGCGGCCCGGGCACGCGGGTGATCTTCCGCACGGCGGGTGAAAAGTCGCCGGTCGATCCGGCACTCTCGCCCGAAACGAAGGCCCGGTTCGTCGCTCGTGAGGAGCGGGCACGTGAACTGCACCTGCAGGATCGCTCGGCGATCTATGGCATGTTTCACTTGTATGAGATGGTCGGAGGGGATGAGGTCGGTGGGGAGATGGCTGGAGGACCGGCCGCATCATGAGCACCTCAGACGCGTCCCCGCCGAGTCCCGTGTCGCCGGGCCCCGTGTCGTCATCCAACAACCGTCGTCAGAGCGGCGCCGACCACGCTGCAGCGATGGACCAGATGTATCGGCTCACGCGGCACGTCTACGACCTTACCCGGCGGTATTACCTGCTCGGCCGCGACCGGCTGCTCGAACGGGTCGTCACGTCGCCCACCACCGCCACGCTGGAGGTGGGCTGTGGGACGGCCCGTAACCTGATCAAGCTGGCGCAGCGGCCGGGCCACGGCCGACTCTACGGACTCGACGCTTCCCACGAGATGCTGGAGACGGCGGGCAAGAGCATCGAGAAAACGTTGGGGTTAGCACCAGGCCTCGCGACTTCCGCCGGCGCTTCGCAGCCGTCCTCGGAGAAGTCCGGCCAGGAGCCGATCGTGCTGCGGCAGGGGCTGGCGGAGCAGCTCGACGCCCAGCGGATGTTCGGGCGGGACGAGCCGTTCGACACGATCTTCTTCTCCTACTGCCTGTCGATGATTCCCACCTGGCCCGGCGCGATCGACGCGGCAATGGCGAACCTCCGCCCGGGCGGCCATCTTCTGATCGTCGACTTCTGGGATCAGAAGGACCTGCCGGGAATATTCGCGGCGGGGCTGAAGCGGTGGCTGGCGATGTTTCACGTGCACTACCGGCCGGAAGTGCACGACGCCATCGTGGACCTGGGAAAGTCGGGCCGCGGCACGGTTGAATTCGAGTCGGTCGCCCGGCGCTACGCCTACATCGCGAGCATCCAGAAAAACTGACGGCCTCGACGCCATCACGGCAGCAGGAACAAGAGTCCGGTGACCGTGGCGGCCTCCACGGCGAAGCCTCGGCAACTGATCGGCGGCGCCGGCACCGTCCACGGGGCACAGTTGCCAGGCCGGTAGTAGCCCAGCGGGTAGACGCACTCCCACGGCAGTTCCACGCCCATCTTGTAGGGCAACACAGGCAGCGTCACGAAGAAGTGGGCAGCCGAAAAGACCGGATCAAGTGGCCCGTGCGAATGGCCATAGCGTTCCAGGTTCCAATCCTCGAAGTAGAGCGGCTTGTGGCAGTTGCCAGCCGCCTTCCAGGTCATCATCGTGGTGGCAAACCGCCGCGGCTGAAACGTCTCCCCCTCCAGCCGGCACTCACAGGGATAGTCGCTGCCCGGCCGCCCGCCCACACGGATGTCGAGCGCGATCGTCTCGATCCCGTCGTCCCGGAGGTTCTTCAACGCCTCCTTGCAGTCCTTCGACTGCTCACCGCAGGCGTTCTTCGCGGCGTCACGGTCTTTCTGCTCCTGCCTGTCTCGCTGTTCCTGCTTGTCTCTCTCCGGGCTGGCCTTCTCGTCGGCATGCACCATGATCACTTCTGCGGTGGTCAACTGAATTTCCGCGGCAGCGGGCTCGTCGACGATTCCCCCAACGATGACCCCGGCGGGTGGCTCAGACTCGAACAGCGGGAGGGGTGGCAACGGCGGTTCAGCCTCCGACGCCAGCGCGAGCGTGATCGAAAGGGCCGACGTCGCCAGCACCATGGCGACGATGGCGACCGTTGCCCGCTCGATGCTCGCAGCCGCGTTCCACGATGCCGTGCGGCACTTTCCTCGGGATGAAGAAGTTCTGGGCATGGCTTTCCCCTCCGGCCGTCAAAGTCATCGCCCCACAGACCGATGTGATCAGGGGAACGCAGGCGACATAAATCCCCCGCGTGGTACAGATCGACCCGGAGCCGCCCCCAACTTTCATCGCATCCATGCCAGCCTTGATCGGACCGCAACAGCCTTCCTGTCCTGCCCCGACTGCCGCTGCCGCCCGGACGGCCCAGCATCCCTCGCCGGTTGCCGCGGCCGCTGTTCGCTGCCGTATGAGGGGACCTTGCCGGCTCAGTCCCCGTTCCCGCGTTCCACGCTGTAGTTGGGTGCTTCCTGCGTGATGACGATGTCGTGAGCGTGGCTTTCCCGCACGGCGGCCGATGACACCTGGATGAATTTCGCATCGCTTCTCAGTTCATCGATCGTCCGCGTGCCGCAGTAGCCCATGCCGGCCCGCAGACCACCCACAAGCTGATAGACGAACATGCTGAGCGGTCCCTTGAAGGGCACCCGCCCCTCGACCCCCTCCGGCACCAGCTTGTCCGTTCCTCGCCCAGTCGACCTCTGCCGATAGCGTTCGCTCGATCCCTGAACCATCGCCCCCAGCGATCCCATGCCGCGATACGACTTGAACGTGCGGCCCTGGTAGAGCACGGTCTGGCCAGGGCTCTCCGCGACGCCGGCCAACAGCCCGCCGACCATCACGCAGCTCGCTCCGGCCGCGATCGCCTTGGTGATGTCACCCGAATAGCGAATGCCACCGTCGGCGATCACCGGCACGCCGGCGGCGGCAGCCTCCGTCGCCGCCTCCCACACCGCCGTGATCTGCGGAACGCCGACGCCCGAGATGATCCGCGTGGTGCAGATCGACCCGGGACCTATCCCCACCTTGATCCCGTCCGCACCGGCTTTGATCAGGTCGCGACATCCCTCGCGCGTGGCGACATTCCCCGCCACCACCTCGATCCCCCAACGGGCCTTGATCGCCGCCACCGTCTCGATGACGTTCGTCGAGTGGCCGTGGGCCGAGTCCACGATCAGCACGTCGACGCCTTTGGAGATCAGGCTCGCGGCCCGGTCGTAGTCGAACACACCGACCGCGGCGCCAACCCGCAGCCTCCCCTGCCTGTCTTTGCAGGCATTGGGAAACCGGTTCATCATGTCGATGTCCTTGATCGTGATCAGTCCGGTGAGCAGCCCCCGGTCATCGACCAAGAGCAGCTTCTCGACCTTGTTGGCCATCAGGACCTTCTCGGCCTCGTCGAGCGTCACGGCTCCCGTCGCGGTGACGAGCCCTGATCCCGTCATGATGTCGGAGATCGGCGTCTCACCGCTCTCCTCGAAGCGGAGGTCGCGGCGGGTGATGATGCCGACCAGACGACGCCCCTCCTCGGTGATTGGCACGCCCGAGATGTTGTATTGATCCATCACCTCCCGGGCCCTGGCCACGGTGGCGGTTGGAGGCAGGGTGACAGGATCCATGATGATCCCGTTGGCACTCCGCTTGACCTTGTCCACTTCCTCGGACTGTCGGTCGATCGAGAGATTCTTGTGGATCACGCCCAGGCCGCCCTCCTGGGCCAGGGCGATCGCCATCTCGCTCTCGGTGACGGTGTCCATCGGCGAACTGATGATCGGGATGTTCAGCCGGATGCCCCGGGTGAGCTGGGTGGCCACGTCCACCTCGGACGGCACGACCGCGGAATGCCTGGGCACCAGCAGAACGTCGTCGAAGGTGATCCCGGTGGCGACGATTTTTCCATCCATGTTGCCTGCCATGACGCGTCCTGTGTCTGGATTGAGGGGGGCGGAGAATCAGGTGGGGGGCGGATTCGGCGGGGTGGAATCCTCGGGAAAGCCTGTGATTATGGGGTTCGGGGGCCCCAACCGGCAACGACCTCCGGTTTTCACGGGCTGTTCTGCAGGTCGCCGCGGCGCACGGCGCGGAAGCGTGTCCTAGGTTTGAGGGTCTGGCGGCAATCCGGCCCGCCAACCCCCTCATCCACGCTTTTCCAGCCCCCAGGTTTTTGCCGTCACCATGCGATTCCTCGACGACTACCTCGACACCCTCCAGCAGCCCTCCTCACAGCACGCCGTGCGAGCCGCCGCCCCGGAAGGGGCGATCGCCCGCCCCGACCGCGCCACGCTGGAAGCCCATCTCGCCCGCCGTCACTACGGCCCCTTCACGCTCACAGACGCCGTCCGCCCGGGCTGGCAGCTCGATGTCGTCCCCCGCGCCGGCTACCGGCACGACGCCTATGTCGACCCACGCAGCGGCACCCGCCTGCCCGCCCTAGTCGCCGCGATCTCGAGCGAACACCTGTTCGAAACGTTCCTGCAGCTGCTCGAGCCGCTCGGCGACACGCTCGACGTCGTTCTGGAAACATCGCACGAGCACAAGACAAACCAGGAGGATTTCACCCGCGAGGGGATCGAGCGGCTGGTGCTCGAGAGTGTGCTCTGGGATTTCGAGGACCTGCTCCTCGACGACGGCTGCACCGGCATCGCCGTCATGCACCCGGAACTGCAGATGGAAGTGCA
>CANHYS010000161.1 GCA_947464585.1 Planctomycetaceae bacterium
ACGAGCGGGTCGCCGAGTTCCTCGACCAGCGTGCGGTCGAGCTCGGTTTCCTCCCCCTCGAGCACGAGCCGGATCTCCTTGCCGACCTGCCCAGAAAGGTCGCGGACGAGCCTCGCCATCTTCTGGAACGTGCCACGCACCGGCACCATCCGTAGCGACAGGGCGGTCCGTTGCAGCTCCGTCGAGATGCCGCGAAGCTGCCCGAGGCTGCGGGCGAGTTGCTCGCTGGCGACCGCCTGCAGGTCGGAATTCTGGGTGACCATCGACTGGGCGATCACAAGTTCGCCCACGAGATCAATGAGGCCGTCAAGCTTGGCCGTGTCGACCCGGATCAGGCCGGCGGCACCAGCACCAGCACTCGCTGCGGCCACGGCGGGGCGGGCGACTGCAGGCTGTTCGGCATCGGCGGGCACGATGACCGCTGGCGTCGGCGCAGGGGAAATCTCGGCGTCTGGTGGTGGCGTGATCACCGCGGGTGCGGACACGACTGCGGGCTGCGGTGCAACCGGAGCAGACACAACGGGCGTCGACACGACGGGAGCAGGAGTCGCGTTCTTGGGAGCCTGCAACGCCGAGGCCTGCGGCTGGCCGGACAGCAGCGCCTTGACTTCGTCGATCACGGCCGCGACCGGCAGGCTGATCTGCTTGCCAACCCCAGTGCCCTCGATCTGCGCGGCCATCTCTCCGATGAATTGTTTGAAGATGTCGGCCCCGGCGAGAATCGCGTCGATCGCCCGGCGGTCGAGCCGATGCGTGCCGCGACGAGCGCCGTCGAGCAGCGACTCCAGTTCGTGGGCGAGCCGCTGGATGACAGCCAGCTTCATCACGCTGGCGTTGCCTTTGAACGTGTGGAAAGCACGAAACACGGTCGCGAGCGTGTTTGTGTCCTGCGGACTCTCCTCGAGCACAAGCACGCCCTGTTCGATGTCCTGCAGCAGATCCTGCGACTCGGAGCAGAAGAGCCGCACGAGCTCGCCATCGGCGTCATCCGGGAGGACGGAGAAGAGCTCCGTGGCAGCCGTCGCGCGGGCCGCCGGGGCAGGGGACTGCGGCCGGGGCTGCGGCATCGCGGACTGTGAGGCGACGGGCTGCGGCATCGGACTGGCCGGAGCCTGCTGGCTACCCGACGAAGGCTCACGGCTCCAGGCGATCACCGCCTCCTGCATCCGCGGCTGCCAGTCGTGGAAATGGACGATCGCATCCGTCGTGAGCGTTGCCGCCACGCCGGGGCTGGACTCGACACGGCTGCGGGCCTCGGCCGCCAGGTCGCGGATCGCCTGCGGCGCGTGAACAGCCACGGTCTGTTCGAGTTCGGCGATGAGCCGCCGCAGTTCCTCTGCCGGCTTTTTGCCGTGCGGATCGACGAACGCCAGCTCCAAGCTGATCTGCCGCAGGAGTTTCTGCGCGTGCTCGGCGGCGGTAGATCGTTCGGGCGTCATGAGTCGCTGCAAGACGAAGCGGGGGGTGGGGAAGACCTGAGCCGCTCAATCCTAACCCCTTTTTTCGCTGCCCGTTCGCCAACCCGCAGGGTCGGCCGCACTTTCCCAATACTCCAGAGGCCTCGCGGGCCGCATGAGCGGCACAACCCTCAGCCTCGTCACGACCTGAACCGCATGCTTGCCTCGGGCCTCTGCTCGCTTCCCACCATCGTCTCAAGGTCGGCCACGACATCCCGCAAGGCGACGGCCTGGGCCGTCATCTCCTCGGCTGCCACCGAGCCCTCCTCAGCACCCGCCGCCGCACGGTGGGTGACCTGCTCGATCTGCCCGATGGCCGCGCCAATCCGCGCCACCGCATCGTGCTGCGCGCGACTCCCGTCGCGGACGCTGTCCATCAGCCCGCGAACCTCGGTGGCCACCGCCGCCAGCATGCGGATCGCCTCGGAGAGCTGCGACATCTTCTCGTGGCCGACCTGCGTCCGGACGATCGCCTCCTCGATCAGGGCGGTGGACTCGCCGGCCGCCCCAGCGCATCGCTGCGCCAGCCGCCGTACCTCGTCGGCCACTACGGCGAACCCCTGGCCGGCCTCGCCCGCGCGGGCGGCCTCCACCGCGGCGTTGAGCGCGAGGATATTCGTCTGAAAGGCGATCTCGTCGACCAGCTTGTTGATCTTGGAGATCCGTCCGCCCGCCTCGGCGATCTGCTCGATCGCGGTCACCATCTCGCCGAGCAGGACCGTGGCGCCGGCAAACTCCTGCTGCTCGCGGGCCACCAGTTCGCTGGCCGACTGGGTCCGCCTGGCGTTGTCGGTCGCTCCTGCTGCCATCTCACGGGCGGAGGTCGCGATCTCCTCGAGTGAGGCGACCTGCTCGGTGGCGCCATGGGCCAGGTGCCGGCTCGACGAGGCGACTTCTGTCGCGCCGGTGGCGACGTGTTCGGAGCTGTTGGAGAGCTTGCCGATGGCCTGCCGCAGTGCAGCGGCATGGCGGCGAATACCCAGCCACGCCGTCACGAGCGCGAACGCCGTGAAGATCAGCCCCGCCAGCTGCAGCAGGTCGCCCCATCTGCGGTAGCGGAGCGTCGCTTCCTCCGTGCGATCATCGAGCAGCGTCACGAACTCGCCGATCGGCCCCATGATGATGGCCTTGTCGGAGTGATACTTGTCGTCGTGCATGATGCGTTGGGCCAGCTCGGGATCAGGAGTTCCTTTTTTCGTGTAGCCGCCACGCCCGTCATCAAAATCCCCCTTGACCGCATGCATGGCGATCGTCTCAGTCGTCACCAAAGCGTTGGAGTTGTCCTCGGCCTCCTGGAGCTTGGCGAACTCCTCATCCGTAAAGCCCTGCTGCTGCATCAGCGTGCGGAGCGGCACGGTGCGGCCGTCGGGCCTTTGCTGCTTGCCGTTACGGACGTCGAGCACATGCCAATACTTCTTTTCATAGTCAGCGTCCCCCGTCACGACGTAGGTGCGGGCGAACCGCGTGAGTTCGTCGGAACTATGACGCAGCTCGTTCGCCAGTCGCAGCGACTCATGCCGGTTGGCATGGCTGCGGTTCAAATCCCGCTGGTTCAGAAACGTCAGCCACGACAAGACCATCAGGCCGATGACAGGGCCGAGCGACGTGAGCAAGAGACGCTGGGTAGTGTTCATGAGCAGAAAGCGGAGGGGGACTGGTCAATACAACCAGTCTAGTTCCGATTTCTTGACAGCCGCGCGAAGGGGCTTCCAAACCGCACAATCAGCGCAACCCGACCCCCGGCTCCCCACGGCCGTGCCGCAGGATGCGAAGCGATCCTTACCGCGACGCCTGTTTGTCCGCAGCCGGGTTGGCATCGCCTTCGGGGAGTGACTCGATCCACTCGCGGAGCACCGCGACCGCCTTCTCGTCGACGATGCTCGTCGCGAGCTGCGGCATCTGGCCGGGGCCGCGGCGGTCGACACGCGAAAAGAGGACCGATCGCTCGGGGTGGCCGGCCGCGATCAGTTTCGGATCGGGCAGGTCGAACGTGGCATGCAGCGGCTTCAAGCCAATCGCCTTCATCGCGTCGAGCGGCCGCGTCTCGTAGGCCGTCATGTATTCGAGGTCGATCTGCGCGTTGCCGCCACCGGCGAAGACATGGCAGCTCGAGCAGTTGGAATGGAGGTAGGAGCGGGCGCGGGCCTCGAGCGGATGCGATGCGTCGAGGGGATTCACGAGCCGGTTCGTTGCCGCCGGAGCTTTCGCGAGCAGGGCAGACCGCTGCTTTGGGAAGTCCTTCGCGTCGGGATCGGCCGAGGCCGTCTGGCGGCTGACCCACGGCCACCGATCCTTCTCATCGACCTTTGCCTCGGCCGCCTTGCCGTACAACGCTCCCGCTCCGTCGCCCCACCAATTGACCTCGAGCAGCCCGAGATGCTCGAGCGTGCGGAGCTGGTTGTCAGTGGTGTGGCCCTCGCCGAGGACCTTTTCGTAGTCGTAGTCGCGGTTGAGCTGCACCGTGCAGAGGCCGAGCACGTAGTTGCTCGCGCGGCTGTGGCAGACCATGCACTCCGTCCGCGACAGGTAGTGCCACTCTTGCGTCTTCACGCCGTCGGCATGCTTCGCGAGGTCAGCGGTACGGATCTGGAACTCGCGGTTCTTGCCTTCGGCCGCCACGAGGACGGCGTCGGTCTGCTCGTCGTTCCACTCGTAGCTGTAGCCGGCCCACTCGCCCTGTTCCTTGAGCATGAAGCGGGTCTCGATCCACTTCCGAGTGGCCGGATTGCCCTCCTCCTCGTCAATCGCGAACGACTTCACGAGCACCGTGCCATCGGGAAAGTTCCAGCCGCGGGCGTTGGTCACGCCGATCTTCGCCGGCACGATTTTTCCTTCCTGCTTCATCGTCGCCGGCAGGGCGAAGAACCGGGCCTTGTAGGTGCCGTCGCTCCAGAGCGGCGAGGACGGCTCGTAGGGAATCACACCGGCCGCCATCTTGTGGCCAGCGACCGACGCGAAGAGCCCGCTCTCAGAGAGTTTTTTCGGGAACGGGGGCTGGTCCTTCTCAACCGGCGGCGTTGGCGCAAGTGTGTAAAAGCCGCCCGCCTCGCCGGGCTGGTGATCACAGATCAGCATCTCGCCCTTGGAATTGGTGCCGAAGCCGGTGATCTGGAGCGTGGTGTCGGCAATGAGCTTGTGCCAGGTGATCTGTTTGCCATCGTGGCGGATGCCCCAGATGCGGCCGGTCGAATAGTCGGCGTAGATGTAGGCCCCCTTGAGCTCCGGCAGGGCGGAGCCTGTGTAGACGAGCCCGCCGGTCATCGCCCGCGCCTCGGCGTGGGGATGTTCCGCGATCGGCTTCGAGATCGGCGTCAGGCCCGGCTTCTGCTCGTCGTTGAACTTGTGCGTGCCCTCGACGATGCTCCAGCCGTAGTTGGCGCCGCGCTCGACGAGATAGATCTGCTCCCACAGATCCTGCCCCTGGTTGCCCACCCAGATCTGGCCGTTCTGTTTGTCGATCACGATTCGCCACGGCTGCCGGAAGCCGTAGGCATAGGTCTCGGGCCTCGCGTCCTTCACCGTGGCGATGGGGCTGCCGGAATCGAAGATCGGGTTGTCCTTGGGGACGGAGTAGTGCCGGCCGTCGTTGGGCGTGTCTTCATCAGGGTGGTCCGGGTCGATCCTCAGGATCTTCGACCGCAGGAGCGTGAGGTTCTGGCCGGCCAGGTCGGCGTCGGAGTCGCTCGTGCCGTCGCCCGAACCGACATACATCATGCCGTCGAGGCCAAACGCCATGTCGCCGCCGTTGTGGCCATTGGAATCCCATTCGATGATCACGGTGGCCGATTCGGGGTGAAACGCGTAGGGCGGTTCGCGATCGATGACATACCGTGTGACCCGCGTGTGCTTGCGGCCATCCTTGGGTGTGCGGCCATCGGGGCTCTTCAGGCCGTTCGAGCCGATGTAGACGTAGCCGTTTTCGGCAAACTTCGGATGGAACGTGATCGCATAGTGCACGCTGCCATCCTCGGGCAGGAGCAGCTCCGGCTCGAACGCGTCGGGCGTGTCCCGCATTCGCAGCACCCTCGACGGCTGGTAGGCCCCCGGTTCGGTCACGTAGAGCAGCCGGTCGCTGCCGGGCTGGTGGGCGACGGCGATCGGGCACGGCAGCTTCGCCAGCGGCAGCACCCGCTCGACGGTGTAGGGCAGGGGGGGCTCGGGCGAGCCGACGACCTTCGACGTCGACACCGGGACGATCTTCGGAATGCCATAAGGCTTCGCGGCAGTGGCTGCCGGGCCGATGAACCGCAGCGGTGCATAGTCTTCGTGCCGGTGAAAGCTGAACTGCGAGAGCGGGGCCGACGTGGAAAGCTCCGGCTGCTCGCGGTTCACTGTGTGGTCGTAGCGGCAGAGAGCAAACCGCCACTCCGCGCCCGGCTCGGGCCGTCCGCCGGTGTGCATGAAGCTCGACCATGGGACTCGCATCTCGACCGACCAGCCCTGGTCGGTGTCGGTCCAGTTGTCGAGCGTGCCGCGGAGCGACACGGCCGACTCCATGCCGAAGTCGTGCATCTTCTTG
>CANHYS010000162.1 GCA_947464585.1 Planctomycetaceae bacterium
CTGCCGGTCCGGCGGTGCATTACGTCGAGGGCGTTGTGCTGCTCGACGGGGAGCCTGTCGATAACGCGACCGTAGGGTTTTCGCCGATCGAGGCGGGGATGCCCGCATTTGGGAGAACGGACGACAAGGGCGTTTTCAAACTCACGACTGTGCGGGGCGGTGGCCAGGGCAAGGGCGCGATGACGGGCAGCTATGCCGTGACTGTGAAGAAGTGGCGAGACTGGTCCATCGAACTCGGGCCGGAGCCCGACCGGGCCGACACGGCGGCGCATGGGGCCTGGCAAAAAAAATCGGATGAACTCTCGAACCTGCCCCCCGACTACATCGTGCCAAAGGCGTATGGCGAGAAGTCCACCTCAGGGCTCAAAGCGACCGTGAAGGCGGGCCGAAACGCCGGCCCGGAGTACAGGTTTGAACTTAAAGGCGATTTCAAGGGCGGTTGACGCCTGGCTTGAGAACCGAGTCCCGTCAGTTGACCACGGGGAGTGTTGCGGGAATAAGCGACCGCCGTTCGAACGAATCAATCTAAGCCCGTCACCGCTTGCGTCGACGGCGTGACAAGAGACGTGCAGCATGACTCGTTGCGACCAGACCCATTACCGATGCCACGAAGCCGCGAGTCAGCGTGCCGGATGTGTCGCGGTGTTCGGTCTCGTCGCGAGTGTCGCCGTGCTGCTGGCCGTGGCGGCGGTCGCAGAGACTGCGGTGGCAGCCGAGACCACTTCTCAGAAATCGTTCAAGACCTACTGTGTCGACTGCCACGACGACGCGTCGGCCACGGCGGGCCTCTCGCTCGAATCGTTGGCCGCCGACTACGACAACCCCGCATGGGTTCGTATCCACGACCGCATCAAGTCGGGCGAGATGCCCCCGGCCGACGCTCCGCAGCCGTCCTCTGAGGAACGGGCCGCAGCGGTGGCCGGGCTTGCCGCGAAGCTCACCGCCGCTGCCAGTGCCCGCCAGAAGGCCGAGGGCCGGGTCGTGCTGAGGCGGATGAACCGTCGCGAGTATGAGCACACGCTCCACGAACTGCTCGGGATCGCGGAGCCGCTGGCGGCCTTGCTCCCTGAAGACACGGTCGTCCACGGGTTCGACACCACCAGCAGCGGACTGGAAACATCGGCCACCCACCTGCTCCGCTACCAGGCGGCGGCCGAACGGGCGCTCGCCGCCGCGCTGCCCGTCGGGCCTGTCGCGTCGAAGGTCGTTCGCTGGACCGGGAAGGAGTATCTGGAGCAGCGGATGCCGGTGCACCGCACGGGCATCGATCCCTTCGTGCGCGTCGATGGCGATTCGCTCGTGCTCCACGCCGTGCTCTACGGCGACAACAGCATGCAGGCGCCGAAACCGCTCGTGCCGGGCCGGTATCGGATCAGGGCGTCGGTCCGGCTCGTCAACTGCGACAAGCCAATGTCGGTGCTGATCGGCAAGCGAGTCGATCGGTTCCAGACCGAGAAGCTCATGCACATCGTCGACTACCAGGACGTGAAGCCCGGGGAGACGAAGATTCTGGAGGCCGAGACCGATCTCAAATATTCAAATGGAAACCAGTTCGTCTACTTCGAGGCGAAGGGGCTGCCCTGGTTTGGCGAGTTGGAAAAAAGCCGGGGCGACCGCGGCAAGCAGCCGCTCGAGCAGGATTTTGCCGGCACCGGACTGGCAATCGACTGGGCCGAGTTGGAAGGGCCGCTCGACGCCGGCCTCGGCTACCAGCGGATGTTCGGCGACTTGCCAAGGCAGCTGCGGATGCCCGAAGGGAAAGAGCCGCCGAAGGACTGGGAGAAGTGGCCTGTCGGCGGCGGCGAATATGCGAAGTGGCCGCTCATCGCCGTCTCGGCCGATCCGAAGGCCGATGCCGACCGATTGATCCGTGGCTTCCTGCCGCTGGCCTTCCGTCGCCCGGTGGCCGACGATCTCGCGTCGCACTACGTGTCGCTCGTGCACGGCCGCATCGACAAGGGCGAGTCGTTCGACGAAGCGATGCGGGCAGGTTACAAGGCGATCCTCTGCTCGCCCCACTTCCTCACGTTCATCGAGCCGCCCGGCAGGCTCGACGACCACGCAATCGCGGCGCGGCTGGCCCGGTTTCTGTGGAGTTCGACGCCCGATGAGCAGCTCCTTGCCGCCGCTGCCAAGGGCAGCCTTTCGACGCCGGAGGGCCTGCGGGCCCAGGCCGACCGCATGCTCGCCGACCCCAAGTCAGCGCGGTTCGTGAAGGACTTCACTGACCAGTGGCTCGACCTGCGGAAGTTCCTCGACATGAAGCCGGACGACATCTACGCGGAATACGACGAGATGCTCACCTGGTCGATTCCGATCGAGTCGCGACGGTTCTTCGCACACGTGTTGGCCGAGGATCTGCCCGCCACGAACTTCTTCCACTCCGATTGGACGATCCTCAACGGCCGGCTCGCGCAGCATTACGGCGTGGACGGCGTCGAGGGGGCGGAGTTTCGCAAGGTCTCGCTTCAGCCCAAGCACCACCGCGGCGGCGTGATCACGCAGGCGAGCTTTCTCAAGATGTCGACCAACGCCAGCTACACATCCCCCGTGAAACGCGGCGCGTGGGTGCTCGAGCGGATTCTCGGCACGCCGCCGGCCGCTCCGCCGCCCAACGTCAAGGCGATCGAGCCCGACATTCGCGGGGCCACCACGATCCGGGAGCAACTGACGCTGCACAAGAACGTCGAGGCCTGTGCGTCGTGCCACCGCCAGATCGATCCGCCGGGCTTCGCACTCGAAAGCTACGACGTCGTCGGTGGCTGGCGGGAACGGTATCGCGTCAAGCAGGGAGGCGACGGCATCGAGCAGCGGGAGTTGCGTGGGTTTCCTGGCAAGAAGGTGTACGTCGCCAAGCCCGTCGAGGCCGGGGGCGAGACCGCCGATGGCAGGTCGTTTCAAGACATCGACGCCTACAAGCAGATCGTGCTCGAGCGTGACGCCGATCAATTGGCGCGTAATATGGTGGAGAAGCTGATCGTTTACGCCACCGGTGCGCCGATCGACTTCGCCGACCGAGCCACCGTCGAGCAGATCCTCCGCGATACGAAACCCCGGCAGCACGGCCTCAGCTCGCTCGTGCTCGGTGTCATCCAGAGTCCAGCATTCCTGAATAAGTAGCCCCCCTGTAGCCCAGCCACCCCGAGGCTTCCTGCCATGAACATCCTCAATCGCGCCGTGCTCGACAGGCGAACGCTCCTCCGCGCCGGAGCGGTCTCGATCGCCCTGCCCTTCCTCGACGCGATGGTGCCCTCGCTCTACGGCCGCGCCGCCAGGGCTGCGGCCGCGGCGAGCAGGCCCCGCCGGATGGTGCTGATCCATCGGCCGCTGGGCACCTACCATCCGCACATGGTTCCAACGGCCACGGGGCCGCAGTACGAGGCGACACGGTTTCTCAAGACGCTCGAGCCCTTCCGCGGTCAGTTCACGGTGTTTTCGGGGATGGGCCATCCCGGCTATCCGCATTCCCATAACACCGAGCCGGCGATCTTCACGGGCGTGCCGGAGTTTAACGAGCGCGACCTCCATAACAGCGTGTCGCTCGACCAGGTCGCGGCCAAGCAGGTGGGGAGCGAGACAAGGCTGCCTTGCCTCGCGCTCAATGCCGTCTGGAGCCAGTCGCTCTCCTGGAACGAGAAGGGAGTGCCGATCCCGCACGAGAGCGATCCCGCGAGTGTGTTTCGCCGGATGTTCGTCGAGGGCACGCCGGAGGAGGTCCGCGGAGAGTTGAACCGGCTTGATCAGGGGGCGAGCATCCTCGACGATGTCCGGGATCAGCTCAAGTCGCTCGGCGGCACGCTCGGCGCCGCTGATCGCGACCGGATCGAACTGCTCACGACGTCGGTCCGTGAGGCGGAGGTGCAGCTCGAGCAGCAGAAGGCCTGGTCGGACCGACCCAAGCCCAAGGTACCGCTGCAGCTGGCCGACATTCAAAAACCGACCGACAACTGGGTGAGCCAGCAGGAAAAATGGCTGACGGTCATGCACCTGGCGCTCCAGACCGACTCAACCCGCGTGATCCTGCTGGGCACCAACGAGCACGGCAAGGCCAACGTGCCGGAGCTCGAGATCCAGCACCACGATGCCTCCCATCACGGCAAGGACCCAGCCAAGATCGAGCAGCTCAGCCGCTACGAGGACAAGGAGTTTGAGACGTTCTCGCGGTTCCTCGCCAAGCTCGCCGACACCAAGGAAGAGAATGGCACGCTCCTCGATGCCACGCAGGTGCTCTTCACGAGCAACCTGGGCGACGCCTCGGCGCACAGTTCGTTCAACCTGCCGGTGCTCTTGGCCGGCGGCGGCTACAAGCACCAGGGGCACGTCTCCTACGGCAACGAGACGAACAAGCCACTCTGCAATCTCTACGTGCGAATGCTCCGCCAGATGGGCGTGGACACGGACCGCTTCGGCTCGAGCGACGGCGTCGTGGAGGAGATCGGGTAATATGCGGAAGACAGTGGGCCACCCGGCAGCGATCATGGTTTTCTCACGGGCGGCGTTGGCCATCGGGCTCGCGGTCACTCTGTGCATTCGGGTGTGCGCCGAGGAGTCTGCGGCGGGACTTGCCCCTGTGCGGGAGATCAAGGGTTTCGCCACGAAGAACTGTCTGGAATGCCACGAGGGGGATGACGCCGAGGGGGGCTTCGACATGGCCGACCTGCTCTCCGGCTCCACCGTGGACCATAGTCCCGGGGCGTGGCATGGTGTCATGGAGCGGCTGGCTGCCCGCGACATGCCGCCCAAGAATCACGACCCCCGGCCCACGGAAAAGGAATACGCGACGGCCGAGGCGTGGATTCGCGCGCAACTCGAGACCCACGAGGCCTTCGCCGCGGTCAAGCGTCCACGGCCGCTGCGCCGGCTCAATAGCGACGAATACAACCGCACCATCAGGGAGGTGTTTGGGATTGACGCGATCACTCCCGCCGATGATTTTCCGCCGGACGATTCCCTCGACGGCTTCACCAATATTGGCGAGGCCCTCAATCTTTCTTCGGTGCTCGTGGAGCAGTATCTCGCCGCGGGGGATGCCGTCGCACGCATGGCGGTGGTTGACGGAGAGCAGCCGAAGCCCGTGACGAAGGTGTTCACCGACGGCAACAAAGACTACGGCCTCGCCATCCGCGGCCACGATCCGGGCGGCGCCATCGGGGAGACCGACACGGGCCGGGCCTGGCTCGGCGACCACCTCTGGTTCCCGTTCAATGGGCCCGCCGGCTACTACAAGGTGAAGATCAAGTTCACGCCCAAGAACCTGGCGACGCGGCCTGGCTACGTGCCGCATTTCCAGATCCGCTTCGATCAGTCGCTGGTAGCCAGCGGCGACCTCCCGATCCAGGAGGGCCAGCCCGCCGTCTACGAGGCCATGGCGCTGCACTCGTCGAACGGCAATTTCAACATCGACTTCCGCTGGGCGAATGGATTTCCCAATAACAACGGTCTGCGGGCGGAGAGCGTGCCGCGCACCGGGCCGGACGGGAAGCCGATGGCCAACAACACCTGGGACCTGCTGCACAACTCCTGGGAGCCGGCGCGGAAGAAGAATCCCGACACTCCCTATCCGTTTCCGTATTTCAAGGACCTCGCCGTGGAAGTCGAGGGACCAATCTATCCCGAGGGCTGGCCGCTCTCGCGGTTCCAGCGGGAAAACGCCGCAGCCATCGCGGCCGGCGACGGGAAGCGGATTGCCACTTGGCTGCTGCCAAAGCTCTATCGCCGGCCGGCGACGGCCGCCGAGATCGCCGACTTCGCGAAATACGTGACCACCGCGTCGCGGGCCTTCGCCGACCCAAAGCTGATGCCGACGCCCTCAAAGGAGCCGCTGCATGATGCCCTGCGGCTGACGATCACGAA
>CANHYS010000163.1 GCA_947464585.1 Planctomycetaceae bacterium
CAGCTTGGGAGAATGGCTCGCCAACGACTATGGCGACACCAATGTCGTGTCGACGACGTTCAACTACGATGGCAGCGATTCCACCGAAGCCCAGGCGGCCTCCGGTGATTTCGGTGGCGGTGTATTCCACAAGAACGGGTCGACGTGGGAACTCACCGGACTGATGATCGGCGTTGCCGGCTTCTCTGGGCAACCCGATCCCGAAGAGAACGCTGTGTTCGGCGACACGACGTTCGCGGCCGACCTGTCGTTCTACCGGCCGCAGATCATGGCGATCGTGCCCGAGCCGCACTCCGCGGTGCTCGCCGCCAGCGGGATGGGCGGGATGGTGCTCTGGTTTTTGCTGCGGAGGGCCATGTCTCAGACGAGAACATCCGGCTCTCCATGCCCATCACGCATGCGCTGACGTATGGCTGGCAGTCTATTTGAATTCGAGCGTGGTCTTCGGGAGTAAGGCTCTGATTTTCGCCTGCGTCTCCGGGCTGAAGGGTTTCTTCGTCGGAACGAGACGCAGAGACTTCAGGAAGGAGAAGGCCTGCAGCTGTGGCAGACGCTCGTCGGGTAGATCGAGGATGCCGAAGGAGAGTTCTTCGAGCTGTGTCGCGCCGGCGAGCGCGGCTAGATCGGAGTCGGTGAGTGAAGTCCCTCCCAACTTGAGACGGCGGAGCGTGGGGATGGATTTGACCGTGGCGATGGCGTCAGATGCCGGGGTGTTGACGCCATATTCGAGCGCCAGATATTCCACCGGTGTCTGGCCCAGATGCTTGACCAAGGCAGCCGTGGCCTTCGAGCAGCTGATCTCCATCCCTTTGAGATGCTTCAGCTTTGTCAGGTGTTCGGCACTGGCATCGGTGATGAGCTTGGAGTGCCATAGCTTGATGAACTCGAGGTTGGGGAAGTTCTCACACACGTAGCCCAGCCCTTCGTCATCGAGGCCGTTGCTGTGAAAGTTGATGGTTTTGAGTTTGGTCCAACCCTTGAACTGTGCGAAGCAATGGCCTGGGTAGCCAGCACCCCGCGGAGAAAACACTTCAATGTTTTTCAGGCCGGCAAGCTGTTCCCAGCCCGCATCGGTGGCTGCGCCAAAATAAGCCAGCTCAAGCTGCGTGAGATTGGGACAGTCGCTGAGCCGCTGGAACTGGGCCAGACTGACATCACCCAGCCTGCCGAAGCCGCTCACACCCAGCGTTTTCAAATTCCTGAGCTGAAGAAGCGGAGCCACCCAGGAGTCCTGGATTGCCGATGCCTCCAGCCTGACCGTTTCCAGGGAGGGAATGCGGCCGAGGTGCTCGACGAAGGCGGCATCGTAGGGGTCTTCGTTTCCCTTGCGACGGTCGTGGGCTTTCCCGCCCACAATGCGGGTATCGATCTGTGTCAGCGTGTCAAAGAGCCGGATGTCACCGCCCGCTGCTTCTTTCAAGGCCTCGGGCGTGGTGTTGACCATTGTAAAGGTGCCCGGCGCTCTCTCGATCGTGCGGATGACGGCATCGACATGCGGGTGCCGCTCGGCGGCGGCAAGGATGGCGTCGGCGTGGTCGGTGAGTGCCTGCTTCAAAGCCGCATCGACCGTCTCGTTGATAGCAGCGTCAAGGTCGGCGCGTGAGGTGATCGTGGAAAGGTCAGGAGCGGCGGAGCGACGTGTTGCGCGGGTCAGGAGGTCCGAGATCTCTGCATCCCACGACAGGCTGGCCACCTTTTCCAACGCCCCCTCGGCTGTGATCCTGTAGGCCGAAAGCGTCGCCCCGGTGGTTGCGGAAACGAGGAGATACTTTCCGTCTGGCGACAGCGCCAACCCCCAGGGAATCTTGTCCGTCGGCGTCAGACCGAGCAACTCGGCCTGGCCGTCTTCCCGCACTCGGTAACGGACGATCCGGTCGAAATCCTGGCTGTGCCCGCGCAATCCAGCGAAGATGAATCTGCCGTCCGCCGTGATCTCCAGGTCAGAGGCACTGAGGCCCTCCTTCGACATGCCTTCCGGCAGAATGGCGATGTCCTGGCGCAGGGCAAGTTGCCCGTCGGACAGACGTTCATAAGTGGAAAGGCCGAGGCCTTGTTCATTTGTGAAATAGACCATCGGCAACGTGGGATGATAGACGAGGTGACGCGGGCCGGTGCCGGGCGGTGGATTCGCATTGAGCGGATCGAGCGGAGTGACGGCCCCCGACGACGCATCGAAGCTGTATTGCAGGAGCGCCAGGTTGCCCTTCACGTAGGGTATGAAGAGGTACTTGTTGTCGGGCGACACCAGGACGCAGTGCGCCTCCTTTTTTCCTTCGTCAACGGTCGCCACAGCTTTTCCGGGTGTTCCGTCTTCACCAAGGCGATAGACATTGAGCCGCCCGTTTCCGTAGCTGACGCCGAAGAGAAATGCACCGCTGCGATCGAGGCTGAGGTAGGCGGCGTCATCATTCAGGTCTATGCGTTGGTGGCTCACATAGCTGCCGCTTCCCGCCAAAGTCACCACCGCCCCCGGCACCCTGCCCCGCTCGCCGCCTCTGCCCGAGACATAGAGCAACGGCTTCTCTGGATGCGCGGCAATGACCCGGCCGGGAAAACCCAGGTCCCGCTTTTCGGCAATCTTCAGTTCCAGGCCACCGTCCTCCTTGGGAACGGCGTCAACAATCCAAAGCGTCTGCGTGGTGCTGGAAGCCGCATAGACGCGAAAGGCCTCGGCGGCGAGGCCCGTGGCAGACATGCCGAAGCCAAGCAGAGCGGCGATCAGGATGCGTTTCATGGTGTCTGGAATCTCAGTAAAATGTGCCGGGGACCGTCCTATCCTTCATTCTTCGGACTATCCTAAGCTTTCGAGTGCCGTGCGACGAAATTCTGGGCGACGGAGACTACCGTCATAATGACCGCCATGAAGCCCACCATCACCCTGATCACCGCGTTGCTTCTCACTTCCAGCCTTGGCTTGGCGGGTGCAGCATGCGGGGCGGAACCGTTTGAAGCCTTCCTGGAAAAGCATTGCGTTCGCTGCCATGGCTCTCACAAGGAAGAGGGCGACGTGCGGATCGACCGGCTGTCGCGGGATTTCAAGGCGGGCGCGGACAGCCATCACTGGGCGGAGGTTCTCGAAAACGTCAACAGCGGCGAGATGCCTCCGGAGACAGAGCCCCGGCCAACACAGGCGGAGATCGCGGCGTTTGTCACGAATCTCGATTTCCTCGTCAAAGAGGGCCGGTCAGCTCGCATGGCGGCGCGGCCGGCGGTGGCGCACTATCGGCTCAGTCGCAAGGAATATCAGAACACGGTCTATGACCTGCTCGGCGTGCGGTACGATCCGGCCAAACCGGGCGAGCTGAACGAAGACACGCTCTGGCACGGGTTTGAACGCATCGGGTCGCAGCTTTCGCTCTCGCCGTCCCATATGGACCGCTATTACCGCGCGGCGGGGCTCGTCATCGACCGCGCTTTTCCGTCTTCGTCTGTGGCCGAGGCTCGCAACGTCAGGAAGACGGCGGCGGAGTTGCGTTACGGCGGCGGGAAGAGCCAGCAGGAGGCGCTGGACCGGTTCGGCATCAAGCGGCCTCTGCGCTACCTTCTCTTTCCCGGTACTGTCCGGAACGCGCTCTCCCCCAACTGGTTTGGAAAATCTGGTCCGGAACACAGCGGGCTCTACAAGCTGCGTCTTCAGGCCAGCGGAATCCGCCCGCCCGGCGGCCAGCCGGCCCACCTGAGCATCGGCAGGCGGACCGGTGAACAGACGGTGGATGGCCTCATCGAGTTTGACATCACCGCTCCAGAGGACAGTCCCAAGGTGTATGAGTTCGAGGTGTTTCTCGAGATGCCTGCGGATCTGGACTTCTGTGTGGTGGCCACCGATGTTGTGGACAGACGATCTGGCGGTGCACTCCGCGGTGCACTCGGCAGCGGGTCGTATATCTTTACACACAGCAGCGAGACCTCTCTCCTGAACCCGAACGCCCCGCAGATGTTCGACGGCAAAGGGAACGGCCTCTTCTCCACGGTGATCCTCGATTGGGTCGAATGGGAGGGGCCGCTGGTGTCGGAGCAGGAAAAAGCCCGCCGCAACAATCTTGTGCCGCCTGATGATGCGACGCCTGAGGCGGTCGCGGAGCATCTGCAACGCTTTGCCGAGCGGGCCTGGCGGCGGCCGGTGAAGAAGGAAGAGCTGGAGGATTACCTGCACGCCTACCACTCCGAACGCGAGGCGGGCGAGAAATCGGCCGACGCGTATCGGCTCGCGTTGCAGGGCGTGCTGACCTCTCGACACTTCATCTACCTCGTCGAGGGCGACACCGCGGCCCGCGAACGGCTCACTGACTCGGAACTGGCCTCGCGGCTCTCATATTTCCTCTGGAGTTCGATGCCGGACGATGGCCTCTTCAAGGCGGCCCAGAGTGGCTCGCTGAACGGCGACGGTCTCCAGAACGAAGTGGACCGGATGCTCGCAGATGGCAAAGCCAGCCGCTTCGTCGACGACTTTGCGCGGCAGTGGCTGCAACTGCACCGCGTGGGCATGTTCCCGCCAGATAAGAAGCTCTACCCAGGCTACGACGACTGGCTCGAGACGAGCATGCGGTCCGAGGTGATCGAGTATTTCCGCGAGATCTTCGCGAAGAACCTGCCCATCGATGCTTTCATCGATTCGGACTGGACCATGGCCAATGCCAGGCTCTGCGATTTCTACGGACTGCCGGAGCCGAAGGCCGACGGCTTCCAGCGCGTTTCCCTCAAGCCTGAGGATCATCGCGGCGGTCTGCTCACGATGGGCGCGGTGCTCGGGCTGACTTCAGATGGCACTCGCCACCGCCCGGTGCATCGCGGCGTGTGGCTCAGTGAGGCGATCCTCGGCAAGACGCCGCCGTCACCTCCGGCAAACGTGCCAGCCATCGAACCCAACCCGCCGGAGAACCCCAAGGCCACCCTGCGCGAAAAGATCGAGATGCACCGCAACGACGCGAACTGCGCCGCCTGCCATGCGAAGATCGATCCGCTGGGACTCGCCTGGGACAACTACGATGCCATCGGCCAGTGGCGCACTCGCGAGAAGGTGCCCGCGGGAGTTGGCGAGGACCCCTTGATCAATCCCGCTGGCTTGATGCCCGATGGGCGTGCCTTCAAGGATGCCACCGAGTTCAAACAGCGATTGCTTGAAGACCGCGACAAGGTTGCCCGGGCTTTCATCGATCAACTCTGCACCTACGGCCTCCGCCGCGTGCTGACCGTCGATGATCAGGACGAACTGAAGACGATACAAGAAGAAGCGAAGAAGAACGATTACCGAGTCAGGGATATCGTGCGTGCGGTAGCGTTGTCGGAATTGATGAGAAAACGCTAGCGCTCGTTCCCGGTTCTCACCACGAGCCAATAACGAAGAATAAGGGGCCACGAGCCATGAACTATCTCTCCCAATCCTGGTTGATCAACCGCCGACACGCGCTGCGGGCTATGGGAAGTTGCATCTCCCTACCCATGCTGGAATGCATGATCCCGCTCCGAGCGGCCGAGCAACAGGCCGCCACGCCTCGGCGCAGCGCCTTCATCTACCTGGCAAACGGCGTCCATTCGCTCAACTACCAGATCACCAAGCCGGGGAAGGACTACGAATTCTCGCGATCGCTGAAGCCTCTGGAGAAGCACCGCGACGTGATCACCCCCATCAGCGGCCTGCATCACCCGGGAGCCATCAGTCATCACCACAACTGCATTTCAGTCTGGCTGACGGGCGGAAAACTCGGCCCTTCGGATCGCAATACGATCTCCGTGGACCAGAAGATGGCTGAGATCACGGCGCCGCACACCCGCTATCCATCCATGGAGGTCGCCCTCACGCAGGGCTCCCTCGCCTGGACTGCCGATGGGGTCCAACTTCCCGCGTTGCG
>CANHYS010000164.1 GCA_947464585.1 Planctomycetaceae bacterium
CGAACTGATCGACCGAGGCTGGTCGCTGAAGGCGATGCACCGGCTGATCTGCACGAGCCATACCTACCGCCAGCGAAGCGTGGATGTGCCGGGCGCCGCCGCGGCGGCTGCGATCGACGCCGACAACCGGCTGCTCTGGCGGCAGAACGCCCGCCGGCTCGACGCCGAGAGCCTCCGCGACGCGACGCTCGCCGTGACAGGGTCGCTCAATCCGGAGATGGAGGGACCAGGCTACCGCGACTTCAAATACACCGAGGCCTACGCGCCGATCTATGAATACATCGCGGCCGACTCGCCGGAGCTCTGGCGGCGAAGCATCTATCGCTTCATCGTGCGGAGCACGCCGCATGCGTTCATGACCACGCTCGACTGCCCGAACCCGGCCAATCTTGCGCCCGCGCGGCTGGAGACGACGACGGCGCTGCAGTCGCTCGCGCTCTTGAACAACGACTTCATGCTGCGGCAGGCGGGGCACTGGGCGAAGCGGCTCGAACAAGACGCCGGCGCCGATCCGGCGGCGCAGGTTCGACGCGGCTTCACGCTCGCGCTGGCCCGGCAGCCGAGCGGCGCCGAACTGACTGCCGCGGTCGCGCTCGTCGAGAAGGCGGGGCTCGTGCAGTTCTGCCGGATGCTTCTGAACGCCAACGAATTCGTCTACGTCGACTGACACGTTCAATCTTTCCGGTGCAGCCATGCCCTCATCCCCGTTTCCCTGCGACCTGCGAAGCCCCCCCGTCTCTCGGCGGAACTTCCTCTGGGAATTGGGTGGCGGTCTGGGCGGCGTGGCGCTGACGGCGCTTCTGGCCGAAGAACAGGCCCGCGCAGCGGCCGCGGCCAGCACGAATCCGCTGTCCACAAACCCGCTGGCTGCGAAGCCGCCAATGTTTCCCGCCAAGGCCAGGGCGGTGATCCAGATCTTCTGTCCAGGCGGCCTCTCGCACCTCGACACGTTCGACTACAAGCCCGAGCTCGAGAAGCGGGCCGGCACGCCGTTCGACCCCACCGGCAAGCTGCAGTTCTTCGCTTCGAAGCCTGGCAACTGCGTGCCGAGCTTCTGGAAGTTTCGCCAGCACGGCGAATGCGGCCGCTGGCTGAGCGACCTCTTCCCACGGCTGGCGGGGCAAGTCGACGAGATGGCTTTCATCCACTCGATGCAGAGCAAGACCGCGCTCCATGGCCCGGCGATGTTCATGGCCAACAGCGGCTTCATCCTGCCCGGCTTCCCCAGCATGGGTGCGTGGGTGACCTACGGGCTGGGGAGCGTGGCCGAGGAGCTGCCGGCGTTCGTGGTGCTCCCCGACCCGCGCGGACTACCCCCGGGCGGCCCGATCAACTGGGGCGCGGGCTTCCTGCCGGCGATCCATCAGGGCACCGTCATCGAGACAGCCACAGACAAGCCGCCGATCGCCGACCTCTTCCCGCCGCAGGCGCACGAAGGTATCACGGCGGGCGAGAAGGCGGGCCGCGAGTTCCTGGCCACGCTCAACAGCCAGCACCGCGGCCCCCGGGCCGACAACAGCGAACTTGACGCCCGGATCGCCGCCTACGAACTGGCCGCGCGGCTGCAACTCTCGGCCCCGGAGGTGACGAACCTCTCCGGTGAATCGGACTTCATCGAACAGCTCTACCAGATCGACCATCCGGAGATCGGTCCTTTCGGTCGCCAGTGCCTGCTCGCGCGGCGGCTCGTGGAGCGGGGCGTGCGGTTCGTGCAGATCTACTGCGGCGCCGAGAACACGGGCGCCAAGAAGATCCGGCCCAACTGGGACTCCCACGAGGATCTGGCCCGCGACCACGGCTACTGGGGGCCAATCCTCGACGGCGGCGCGAGCGCCCTGCTGGCGGATCTCAAGGCGCACGGCCTGCTCGACTCCACGCTCGTCATGTGCCAGACCGAATTCGGCCGGCAGCCGGCGGCGGAGTCGAAGGGCCGCGACCACAACCCCGGCGCCTTCACCGTCTGGATGGCCGGCGGCGGCATCAAGGGGGGCACGTCGTACGGCACGAGTGACGAACTCGGCTTCAAGGCGGAGGAAAACCCCACCTCTTGCTACGACCTCCACGCCACGGCGCTCCACCTGCTCGGCGTCGACCACACAAAGCTGTCGGTCTACAACAACGGCATCCAGCGGCGGCTCACCGACGTGCACGGCCACGTGATCGAGAGCATCTTTCGGTGAGGGTTGGACGTCATGAAGAAGTTGGCTCACAGGTGTACGCTGCCCCAATGCCCTGTGTGACTGGTCCGGCTGTGCGTTCGCAACCGCACATAGCTGGTCTTGTAAGGCGAAATTCTGCCTTGCGGACTGGCGTCATTTACGGGGGCTGCTCATGGGGCGGCGATGCTTCTACGCCGATCAATCTTCCCGCTACGTGACGACACCATCGCATGGAGTGCTCGCGTCAGTGTTCTCCTGCTTCTCGCGAGAAAGCCCATTCCCCCATTGTCCAGAAGCTCATTGGACTTGTTGAAGTCAGCGACGAACCTCGCCGCCCATTCAACATTTCGCTCGCTACTCTGTTTTGTGGTGACCGGCTCGTTCGGTATCTCGCTCGCATCAATCTCTATGCCACTAAAACGCGAGATGGTGTTGATTGAAAGAACGAGGTCGTGAAGCACGTCGTCAAAGTCCATTTCGATATACCTGCAGCCATTCGCCGCGAGAGTGTATCTCCACGAGGAATTGTTCAGGACAGTCTGGCGGAGGCATTCATTAATATGGGCAGCGTCGTATTGTGGATTGTCGTTCACCGGTTTCTGGCCGGAAATCCACTCCCCTGTCTGCCTCGCTATCGACAATGATACGGCCTGTTTTAAAACGTCTTTTCTGGATAAGAGTATGTAGTAAGCGTTTGGGAAACACGCGGTCAGCTTGTCGAATCCCCCGTGCTGCTGAATGTGCGGATAGTGAATCTTTATTCCGAAGACCCCGTTCGGCGACGTCCTTCGCCGCTGTATTTCCGCCATGACTCCTTGAAAGTCATCGATTCGCAGGCGTCGTTTCCATTCCGCGAGGTTCGTGGGGTTCATGTACTCTAATGGAAATCCAAACCTATTCGTTTTATGGAGTGCGTGTCCAAGCATGTGGCTGCCGCATCTCGCCGTCGACGCGATTATCAATACCTTGGAAGGTCCTCCTGTTCTTGGGAAATCGTGGCGTTCAGAGAATTGATCCTCATAGAGATGCATGCGATTGCCCTTCGATGATGAGCGAGGCATGGGACGGCGATCTGTGATGGACTCGCATGGTCATCGGAATCGCGTCTCCGAACGAAGGGATGGTCACGGCTGACATCGGTCGGCAGCAGTGCGATGCAGTGGCGTCCCGTGGTCACAGCCTGTTCGGCCATCGACAGACGCTACCGCAGGGCGAGTTCCGGTGGCGGCGGCGAGGCGGGGTTCACCCATTGAATGACGGCGGCCCAGTTGGCGCTCTCCGGGTCGTGCTGCAGGTAGCCGTGGATCGGCCGCACGACCGACCAGCCGTCCTTCATGTGGGCCGAGAGCACCGGATCGGTCCGCCGGCCCGCGACGACGTCCCCCACATACTCGTCGGCCGTCACACTCGCCGCCACGCTCCCGTAGCCCGGCAGCCGGCTTGCCCCCACCATCCGCCACAGCTCCTCGTCGATCACCAGTTGTCGCGTGGCGTCGGTGAGCGCGTGGGCAAGTCCATGATGCTGATGATCGGGCCGCACGAAGACGTCGGCGCCGTAGAGCGTCTTGCCATGCACCGGATCGTGATCGGCGAACGTTCCCCGCGCCGTCAGCACATCCCAGGAGTCGTCGATGTGGTAGTCCATCAGCCGGAGTCGAAGCGTGAAATGCACGCCCACGGGAACGCCACTGGGCACATGCTCCGCGACGAACTGGCCCTGCGGGAACACGGCATGATGCTCCGCCAGTTCCTCGGGCGTGTAGGGCGTTTCAGTGGGGTAGACGATGCGGCAGATCTCGCCGATGGCGACGAAGTCGGACGGCTGCATCAGCCGAATCAAATAGTCGGAGGATGTCACTCAAGACCTTTCTGAGCGGTCATGCCGCTACTGCCTACGCCAGCGGTTCCGCCAGCGGTTTCGCGGGACTGGGGTCGGGGTGGGCGTGGCCGATGGCGTTCCCGTCGCGGTTTGTGCCGGTTCGCCCGCGGGAGCCTGCCACGCCGACGGCGCCGCGAACCGGCTCGAACGCGGCGAGGGATTCACCTCGGCGCGATACCGTCGGGCCGTCGCCCCGTCGTGCGACTTTTCGATCTCCAGGATGCCGAAGTAGGGATCGGGATACTGCCAGTCGTTTTGTGCCTGCGCCGGCGATGCCATCGATGCCACAGCAGCACACATGAAGACTCCAAACGCAACGCACAATAAAGGCGGTCGTCGCATGGCACTGTTCCTGTCGAAAAGGGTGTGACGGATGTCAGAATCGGCAAGTCACGAATTCAAGATCGCCCGCACGATCGCCGGGTCGATCCCGTCGACGAGTTCGACGTGGCCGATCCGCGTCGGGAGGACGAACCGGAGCCGGCCGCCGACGGTCTTTTTGTCGCGTGCCATCGTGGCGAGCAACGCGTCGCTTCCAAAACCGGGGCCGGTCGGCACGGCCACCGGGAGACCGAAGGCCCGGAGGAGCTGCTCCTGTCGGGCAACGACATCCGGCCCGATCCGGCCAAGTGACTGGGCGAGTGCGGCCGCCGACACCATGCCGATGGCGACCGCCTCGCCATGCAGCAGCGTGCCGTAGCCGGCGGCGGTCTCGTAGGCATGGGCGAACGTGTGGCCGTAGTTGAGGACCGACCGCAGGCCGGTGATCTCTCGCTCGTCGCGTTCCACGACATCGGCCTTGAGTGCCGCCGACCGGCCGACCACGTGGGCAAGGGCCGCGGCATCTCTGGCCAGGATCGCGCCGGTGTTGGCTTCGAGCCAGTCGAAAAACTCCGGGTCGAGAATCATGCCGTATTTCACCACCTCGGCCAGGCCGCTCTTGAACTCGCGATCGGGCAGCGTGGCGAGCGTGGCGACGTCGGCAATCACGCCACGGGGCTGCCAGAAGCTGCCGACCAGATTTTTTCCAGCGACGAGGTTGATGCCTGTCTTGCCGCCGATCGCGCTATCCACCTGGGCCACGAGGGTGGTGGGCACGTGCCAGACGGGCAGCCCGCGACCAAACGTCGCAGCCGCGAATCCCGACAGATCGCCCACCACGCCACCGCCGACACCGACCACATGCGTCTGGCGATCGACGGCCAGTCGGGCCATCTCGTTCCAGAGCCGTTCGAGCGCGGCGACCGACTTTGAGGCCTCGCCGGAGGGAACGGTGAGCGTGGTGACTTCCAGTTCGGCAGACTCCAGAGAGGCGGCCGTAGTGGCGGCATGGGAGTCGGCCACGGCGGCATCCGTGATCACAACCGTCCGCCTCGCGCCGGTGGACGCGATCGCGGGGCCGACCGAACTGATCACGCCATTTCCAACGACGATGTCGTAGGAGCGATCGGCCTGGCCGGCGTCTGCGGGAAGATGAAGGCGGATGGTGGTGGTGTCGGACGGCACGGGCGGGCCTCTGGGGGGCCGTCAGGCCACGCTCACGCGGTCGAGGTCGGCCGGAGTGACGGTGATCACGCGCGCGAACCCGGTGTGCTGCCGGTGGTAGTCGAGCTCCGCGGCTTCCTGCGGCGCGGCGTGCAGCAGTGCCTCGACGCGGGCCTTGTCGGCATCCGACCAGTCTTCGTAGTCGTTGGGCCAGACCGTATGGTTTTCGACGACGAGGGCTTCGCGATAGGCATCAAACGCGTTGGGCATGCGCGGTGGCTCCGGATGGCAAGGCGGTGC
>CANHYS010000165.1 GCA_947464585.1 Planctomycetaceae bacterium
GGTGCAACTCGCGGGCGGAGGTGTCAATACACGCTCTCCTTCATGATGCCGAGCAGGTAGGCGCCGTAGCCGCTCTTGGCCAGCGGCTCCGCGATCGCGGCGAGCTGACCGTCATTGATCCAGCCGCGTCGCCAGGCGATCTCCTCCGGGCAGGAGATCTTGAGTCCTTGCCGCTTTTCCAGCGTCTGGATGAATTGCCCCGCCTCGATCAGGCTGTCGTGCGTGCCCGTGTCGAGCCAGGCATCGCCCCGGCCCAGGATCTCCACGTTGAGCTGTTTTCTCTCGAGATACACGCGATTGACGTCGGTAATTTCGAGTTCACCACGCGGCGACGGCTTCAGGCTGCGGGCAATGTCCACCACCTGCTCGTCGTAGAAATAAAGCCCTGTGACGGCATACCGGCTGCGGGGCGCCGTGGGCTTCTCCTCGAGTGACTTCGCCCGACCGGCGTCGTCGAACTCAACCACGCCGTACCGCTCCGGGTCGGCGACCGGATACGCGAAGACCGTGGCGCCGGTCGTGCGACTGTTGGCGGCATGGAGCCGCTGCACGAGCCCGTGGCCATAGAAGATGTTGTCGCCCAGGACGAGGGCCGACGGCCCGCCGCCGACGAAGTCGGCACCGATGAGGAATGCCTGGGCCAGGCCCTCCGGCCGCGGCTGCACCGCGTATTCGATCGTCATGCCCCACACGCTGCCATCGCCAAGCAGTTCTTGAAACCGAGGCGTGTCGTGCGGCGTGGAGATGACGAGCACCTCCCGGATCCCGCCGAGCATCAGCGCGCTGAGCGGATAGTAGATCATCGGCTTGTCGTAGACCGGCAGCAGCTGCTTCGACACCGCCAGCGTCACGGGGTGAAGACGCGTGCCCGAGCCGCCGGCGAGAATGATGCCCTTGCGTTTCGTGGTGTGGCTCATGAACTGGTGGCCCCGTAGTGGGTGTCGATCCAGTCGCGATAGCCGCCGCTGGCCACGTTGGCCACCCAGTCCTGGTGGTCGAGATACCAGCGGACTGTCTTACGGATGCCGGTTTCGAACGTCTCGACCGGCTTCCAGCCCAGCGCGGCTTCAGTCTTGCGGGCGTCGATCGCGTAGCGACGGTCGTGGCCGGGGCGGTCCTTCACAAACGTGATCTGGTCGGCATAGCTCGTGCCATCTGCCTTGGGAGACTCCTCGTCGAGGATCCGGCAGAGTGTCTTCACCACCTCGATATTCGGCTTTTCGTTCCAGCCGCCGATGTTGTAGGTCTCGCCCGGCGTGCCGGCCTCCAGCACGCGGCGAACGGCGCTTGTGTGGTCCTTCACATAGAGCCAGTCGCGGATCTGCATGCCGTCGCCGTAGATCGGCAGCGGCTTGCCGGCGAGGGCGTTGTGGATACAGAGCGGGATCAGCTTCTCGGGGAAGTGAAACGGGCCGTAGTTGTTGGAGCAGTTGGTGGTCAGCACCGGCAGGCCGTAGGTGTGGTGATAGCTCCGCACGAGGTGGTCAGCCGCCGCCTTGCTCGCCGAATAGGGGCTGTTGGGCTGATACTGGTTGGTCTCGGCGAAGGGCGGATCGGTTGGCGACAGTGAGCCGTAGACCTCGTCGGTGGAGACGTGCAGAAAGCGGAAGGCCGCTTTGGCGTCGGGCGGGAGCGACAGCCAGTGGCCGCGGGCGGCCTCCAGGAGCCGGAACGTGCCGACGATGTTGGTCTGGATGAAGTCTTCCGGGCCATGAATGGAGCGGTCGACATGGCTCTCCGCGGCGAAATGCACGATCGCCCGGATCGGATGCTCACGGAGCAGCGTGGCGACCAGGTCGCCGTCGCAGATGTCGCCACGCACGAAGAAATGGCGGCTGTCGCCCTCGATCGCCTCCAGATTCTGGAGGTTGCCGGCGTAGGTGAGCGAGTCGAGGTTGACGAGCGGTTCGTTGCCGGCAGCGAGCCAGTCAAGAACAAAGTTGCTGCCGATGAAGCCGGCGCCGCCCGTGACGAGAATCATCCAAAAGGCCCTACAACAAGACTGCTTTGCAACGGCAAGAGTTCGTCGTCGATGCCACTTATTGCCCGGGCTGGATCAGCCGGCATGTGCCGTGATCGCTTCGCCCTGCGGAATAAGCCTCACCGGCCGCAGCACTCGTAGAAAGGGATTCTTTCAACACTACTTCGTGAACACTGCGTGTCAAGAAAAGTGTTGCAGAAATGCCGGCTGGGCCGCTTATGCCGGGAATACCGGGCCGTTGTGGTGCCCGTTGGCGCGCGGGAGCACTTCGGGATCGTCGGCCGGGGTGCCGTTGCCGGCCGGGCCGAGTCGCGGCCTATCGTGCAGGAGCCTCACTGCGAAAGACGAAGCCGCCCTTCTTGTTCCCGATCACGATGTCGATGCGGCCATCGGCATTCAGGTCGCCCACGGCAAACTGCGTTCCCACGCCCGAGGCGTCATCGATCTTGTGCGGCACATACTTCACGGCATCGGCCCCAGTCTTGCCACCGTCCCGCACCAGTTCGAACCAGTAGAGCAGGGCGGGGCCGCCCGGATCGGGGTCGCCCTTGGGGCCATGGGCCCAGAACCGCTTGCCCGTGATCACGTCCTTGAGGCCGTCGCCGTTCACGTCGACCACGTGGACCGCATGGGCCTGCGAGAATTGCACGCCATCGAGGGTGCCCTCGGCGGTGGCCGGCAGGATCGCATGCTCCACGAAGTCGATTTCACCTTCCGACTTCCTGACGTGCTCGAACCACGAGAGGCCATAGCCATGGGCGACCAGGCTCGTGATCACGTCCTGGTCGCCGTCGCCATCGACATCGTAGACGTGCATCTGTGCTCCACCTTTCCCGAAGGCAACGGGATGCTTCTTCCAGGGTTCGCCGGAGGCCTTCTCTGGCTGTTCCCACCAGCCCTCGGCCATGAGCAGGTCGGCCCGTCCGTCTCCGTTCACGTCGCCGATGCCAAGACCATGCTGGTACTGCCCCCATTTGGCCGGCTCCGAACAGCGTTCAAACGTCCAGCGGTCGACGCCGGTCGGTTCGCTCGGTTGCGCGAAGCCAAGCACGCCGCCGGTGTGAAACACGAGTTCGGCCTTGCCGTCGCCCGTGACGTCGGCGAAGGCGGGCGACTCGTTATCGACGACCGGAAACGCGAGGTGGCGTTTCCATGCCACGGCGTCTTTCACGGAATCCTTGCCTGGATTCTTGAACCAAGCCACCTCTTTGCCGGGCCAGACGTTGGCCATCACGTCGAGCCAGCCGTCGCCGTCGATGTCGGCCACGAAAGTGATGAAGTTGTTGGAGTATTTGTTCGGGTCGAAATTCTCGGCGGGGTAAATCTCGTGCCGCGTCTTGAAGTCGGGGCCGGCGTACCAGAAGGGGCCGTAGATGGCATCGACATGACCGTCGCGGTCGATGTCGCCGATGCCTGCGCCCTCGGCGTGAAAGTTCTCCGTAAGTTGGATCTTCGTGAAGCCAGTGCCGGCGGCCGGATCGGCGGCCTGAATGCTCAGGCACCGGCAGGCCAGTGCGAGGGATACACCACATGCGAGAATGTGTGGCGTTCGCAGCGTGAATCGCATCATGCGCAGAATTCTCCCCGTCAGACGGTGCATTCCATGGCTTGGACGGCGGCCGGGAGGCCCGCCGGAGGAAATGAAAAGGAGTGGAGGCGGCGGGAGTCGAACCCGCGTCCCGTGATGTTTCAGAACAAACGTCTACGTGTGTATCCGGTCGATTTAAATCTCGCGGGCGCGCCCCCGGCCGACAGGGTGCGTCGCCAACCAGCCCGGAACTTTTTTAGCCCCGCCCGTACCAGGCGGTGAAGCGGGGCGAGTCGGATTTGGCGACCGATTGGGAGGCCCTTCCGACTGGGGCCATCGCTCGGGGTTGCTTAATTAAGCAGCCAGAGAAAACTGAGCTTCGGCAATTGAAGCTTGGTCGACTTTTAACGTGGCCAGCCGACCAACCACGACACGCAATCTGAACCTCTTGCCATCCGGTCGAAACCGGTACGCCCCCGAATGTTGTTGTTCCTCTTGTCGTCCCTTTTGTGGATGTGTCCGGAGCCATGCCCAGGCACAGACGCCAGGCACCCATGCCAAACACCCGTGCCAGCGGGCCTCGTGGCCGCCGGCGGGGCTTTGGCCCTTGCCGGCATTCTATACGGTAGACCCTGCCGGTGCTGGAAACCCCACGGCCTGTATCGGTCATGTCGCACTCGGGAAGCCATTTTTTTGCCGGAAAAACTGACGTTTCACGCCCAGACACTTTCCAACGGGGATACTTGTGCGAAGGCGGAGTCGTATCCCGCCCCTCCCCCCTCTTCCCAGAAACATTGACGGCCCTCCAATGCCATCCGTACGCTTTTCTTCGTTCGCCTCTGGTTTTCGCATGGCAGCCCTCGTCACCCCTGGTATCGCTCGCATGTTTTCCACGGGATCGGTGACCTTCCGCAACACAGTGCTTGCCGTCGGTGCGCTCGCGGTCGTGCTGGCGCCGTCGGACGCGGCCTTCGCGCAGGAATGGGCCACGAAGATGTTCTCCAGCACAAGCCACAACTTCGGCACGGTGGCCAAGGGATCGAAGACGGAATATCGCTTCGTGTTCCGCAACATTTATAAGGAGCCGTTGCACGTCGTCAGCGTGCGAACCAGCTGCGGCTGCACGTCGCCCGAGGTCACCGTTCGCGACCTCAAGACGCACGAGACCGGCGAGGTCATCGCCAAGTTCAACACGCGCACGTTCCTCGGTCAGCACGGGGCAACCATCACCGTCACCTTCGACAAGCCGTACTTCGCCGAGGTGCAGCTGCGGGTGGCTGGAAACATCCGTGGCGATGTGACCTTCGACCCACCGTTCGTCGATCTGGGCAACGTCGACCTCGGCAAGGGGGCAGAGCGATCGGTCCGCGTGACGCACGTCGGCAGCACGCCCTGGGAGATCAAGGACGTGCGGAGTGCCAACGCGAATTTCGAGGTCTCGCTGTCGAAACCGACGCACAGCCCGAGCCAGTCTGCCTATGACCTGACGGTTCGTCTCAAGCCGGAAGCCGCTGCGGGCTATGTGAATGGCCAGCTGATCCTCGTCACCAACGATCCCCGCGCCGCCCAGATTCCCATGGACGTCGAAGGCCGGATCGTGGCGGAGGTCACGGTGAGCCCGCAACTCCTGGCGCTCGGTACCGTGCAGCCCGGGGCGAGCGTGACGAAGAATATCGTCGTGCGTGCCAACCGTCCCTTCTGCGTGACCGGCGTGACCTGCTCCGATGGGTGCCTCACCTGTGAGCCGAAGACGACCGCCGCCACCGTGCACATCCTGCCGGTGACGTTCGCCGCCGGCACCATGTCGGGCAAGGTGGAACGGCAGCTGAAGATCGCGACCGATCTCGGTGAAGGGGCCGTGCCCGCCGTGACCGTGCAGGCGACGGTGGAGCAGCCCGCGGGCGTGGTCGGCCAGTCGGCGAGCATCAAGTAGGCTGCCGACTGCGGTTCAGCCGCGGCTTTCGAGCGGGCGGTAGTCGCGGGGCGGCGGTCCGCTGTAGAGCGACAGCGGCCTGATCAGTCGGTTGTCGCCGATCTGCTCGATGATGTGGGCCGTCCATCCGCTCATCCGTGCCACGACGAAGATCGGCGTGAATACCTGCACCGGCAGTCCGAGGGCGTGATAGACGCGGGCTGCCGGCCAGTCGAGGTTGGGCTTCAGGCTCTTCGCGTCGAGCATGAGCCGTTCGACCCGCTCGGCCAGATCCTCGATCGCCTCGCCATCCGTGCCCCGCACCATCTCGCGGCACATCCTGCCGAGCAGTTTGGCGCGGACGTCGCCGTCCTTGTAGACGCGGTGCCCAAATCCCA
>CANHYS010000166.1 GCA_947464585.1 Planctomycetaceae bacterium
CCAGATTTCCCGACCGTCAAGGCGGCCCCGCCCCGCGAGCCGGCCCACGGCCGTGACCGATGGAAATCCTATGCACCGCTTCCATGCCCTCCCGCTGCTGGCCGCCTTGGCAGTCACGATCCTCGCCCTGCCTGCCAGGGCCCAGTTCGTCGCCCCCGAGGCCGGCTCTGCCGCCCCCACGCTGGGAGACGCCCGCACGCAGAAATACCGGGTTGGCGTGATGGTGATGGCTGAGGGCGGCGCGTGCCGGGACATCTACGCCACCCTCCCGGTTCCCGCCGACTGGCCGGAACAGAAGGTGCAGATCGTGCAGGAGGATGTCTCGCCCGACGTCCGCGGCCTGCGGTATCGCACGCTGCCGGGTGGCGTGAAGCAGATGATCGTCGAGATCCCCAGCCTGCCCGCCGGCGAAAAGGCGCATGCCATCGTCACGTTCTCGCTCGAACGCGCATCGATTACCCCGCCCGCCGACCCCTCGCCACTGTCGATTCCGCAGAAGCCCGACCGGGCGCTGCGGGTCTTTCTCGGGGCGAGTCCCTACATCGAAACTCGGCACCCCAAGATCATGAAGCTGGCGAAGACGACTGGCGCCGATCTCGAAGGCTGGAAAAAGGCGGAAGCGATCTACGACACGGTTCGCGAGAAGGTCGAATACCGCAATGGCGACCTGAAGGGGGCGGCGCGGGCCCTGGCTGATGGCTGGGGCGACTGCGAAGAACTCACCTGCCTGTTCATCGCCATGGCCAGGGCCGAAGGCATTCCGGCGCGGACCGTGTGGGTCGAGGGCCACTGCTACCCGGAGTTTTATCTTGTCGATGCCGACGGCCAGGGCTGGTGGTATCCCTGCCAGGCCGCCGGCACGCGGGCCTTCGGCGGCATGCCAGACCAGTTGCCGATCCTGCAGAAGGGCGATTCCTTCCGCGACCCCGACCGCCCAGGCAAGACGCTGCGGTATGTGTCGGAGTTCATCAAGGGCTCCGCCAAGGATGGTGGCGGCTCGCCCAAGGTGACATGGGTCCGCGAAGGAGCGTAACGCCCCTTATTCCGCGCCCATGAAGACTTCTTCGTTGAGCGGCCGGCCAAACGCGTCTTTGGCAACGGGCGTGAACCACCGTGGCACGATCGGCAGACCGGCTTCGCGCCAGACTGCTTCCAGCCGATCCCCGGCAACCTTCACGATCCGCTCCCGGCCGCGGCCGGCCAGCGTGGAGCGATCGGCCCATGGCGTCACAGGCCCGTCGAAGCCGGCGTTCTTCGCCTCCGTCAACACAGCAGCGGAATTGATCACGCCGGTCTCGCCCGGCATCAGTCGCTGCGCGTGGGTGAGTTCAGCCGCGGCCACATCGCGGGGGGCGTCGGAGAGCCGCACTTCCACGATCCGGCCCTTCGGCACCTTGGTGATCATTTCGAGCGGTTCGCCCGTGATGTGCATGGCCCAGGAATCGACCACGGCGCCAACACGCGGATGCGACACGGCAAGCAGGCCGAGCAGCCCTTCGAACGTGTGAACGAACTGGTGCGTCTTCTCGGCACGGGCCTCGGCCTCGGGGGTGATCGTCAGACCGAGCGAGATGCCGTGCGGATCGAGCATGCCGCCGATGGTGTCGAGACGCGTGCGATACTGCTCGAAGAAGTCCTTGAACGAATGCTCGTCGGAGGCGGCCGCGATCGAGGCGACGGCGCGGGTGGCCTCGGTGGCCTGAGCAAACTCGAGCCGTTTCGGCAGGAGTGCCAGTTCGGCATTGAAGGTCGCGTCGTCCGCATCAAGCGTCACCGGGAGGCGAAACACGCCGCACTTCAGCCGCGCGCTCACCATCAACCGTCTGGCGTGGGCCACGCCGAAGGTCTCTGCCTGCTGCTGGAAATCGACCAGATCGATGTCCATCGCGTCGAAGCCGAACGACAGGGCCAGTTCGATGAGTTCGCTGGGGCGTCCTGAGAGCGGCAGGCCAAACGTGCTGAGGTTGCGGAACATCCTGGGGAAAATCTCCTGTGTTCGGGAAGGCTGGAACGCAGCAGTATGACCGAAACCCGACGGTTTTTGAAGCGGGGGGGAGGCGAGCGTGAGCGATGGGACGGTAGGCCCGTGAAAACGCGATCCCCCGGCTCACGCCAGGGGCTTGTATGGAGACGTCCATACAAGCCCAAAGCGAGAGCGACGGGATCCGCCCCCATACAAGCCCAAAGCGCGAGCGACGGGATCCGCCCCCATACAAGCCCTGAGCGTGAGCGACGGGATCCCGGGTTCCCGCTGTGAAGCCACCTACCTCGCCGGCTGCAACTCGGCCAGGTTCATGCCGAGCCGTTTGAGCTTCTTATAAAGCGTGGTGCGGTTGATCCCGAGAGCCCGGGCGGCCACGTCCCGCCGCCAGTTGGATCGCTCCAGGGCTTCGATGATCAGCCTCCGTTCCGGCTGGTTCATCGACCCTTTGAGGGACATCGTCCCCGCAGCGGCACCAGCCGCCGTTGTCTGGACCACGTGGCCACCGGCAGCAAGCCTGACCGCGGCCGGCAGGTCGACCGCCCCGATCCACGGCGCACGTCCCAGAAAGACCGCGTACTCGACGGCGTGCTCGAGTTCGCGGACGTTGCCCGGCCAGCGATACCGCGAGAGAGCCTCGAGGGCTGCGGGCGAGAACCCTTCCACGTGGCGGCCGCCACGGGCCATGGCCGCGGCGAGAAAATGGTCCGCGAGCATCGGAATGTCGCCGGCGCGATCCCGGAGCGTGGGCATTTCGATCGTGATCACGTTCACACGCCAGAAGAGATCGGCCCGAAACACGCCCGCCGCCACCAGCGCCGCGAGGTCTTCGTTGGTGGCGAGGATCACACGCGCATCGACCGCATGCGTCTGCGAGCCACCCACCGACTCGAACCGCAGGTCCTGCAGCACCCGCAGCAGCTTCACCTGCATGGCCGGCGATGCAGTGGCGATCTCGTCGAGAAAGATGGTGCCGCCGTCGGCCTGGAGGAATTTCCCGTCGCGGTCCGTGGTGGCGCCGGTGAAGGCACCGGCCACGTGGCCAAAAAGTTCGCTTTCGAGCAGCGTCTCGCTGAGACAGCCGCAGGCCACCTCGACGAAACGCCCCCCACGACGCCGGCTGGCCCGGTGGATCTCGCGGGCGAGCAGCGATTTACCCGTGCCGCTCTCGCCAGTGATGAGCAGCGTCGCCGGCGCATCGGCGAGGCGGGTCACGAGGTCGAGCACGTGCTGCATCGACGGCGACGTGCCGAGCAGTTTCGGAACGACGGAACCTGCCACGGCAACACGCTGCGAGGCGACGGCAACCGCAGCATCGAGTGCGGCCAACAGGTCGGCATCGTGGGCCGGGATGTGGACGATGGCGTCGGGGTCGACGCCCGGGGCGACCGTCGAGGCGGAGGCTTCCGGCACGGCGATCACCATCCCGGTCCCGGCCGACGTGAGCCGCAGACTGGCAGCGATCCGGGCGGCGCCGTTACGGGGCAAAAGGCCGTCGATGATGCAGGCCGCATGGGGTTCGCGTGACAGAAGCGGCAGGGCCTCGTCGGCACTGCCGACGGCGCTGGCATGCCAGCCGAGACTGCAGAGCCACTGGGCGGTCTGGGATGCCATGCGGCGGTCGTCGTCGACGACGAGCACGCGTCCGAGAATGGAGGGGCGATCGACCGGCGCCGCGGAGCGGATCATGGTGGCATCCTGGGAACGAACGTGGTGACGAGAAAGACTCACCATGTTCCTAGGTCGCAAAACGGCGACAGCAAAGTCGCCGCAGGGCGACAATCCTGCCCAGACGTCACCCTCGTGCCGACAGAATCGGCACAGGCCTCACCATCCGTTGGCATCGGCCATCAGGCGACGCGGAATCCCATCGCTCGCGCTCCGGGCTTGCATGAAAGTTCCCTTAAAAGCCCCCGGCGCGAGCCGGGGGATATGGGTGGCGCGCTCCGGGCTTGCATGAACGTTCCCTTAAAAGCCCCCGGCGCGAGCCGGGGGATATGGGGTGGCGTCGAGATCACGGGCGATGATCTCGGATCCGCCGCAGTTGTCATTCTCTCGGCCCGGACGGCCGGTCGTGTTCGGTGTGCCTGCTGTCACCGAGGGCGACGGCGTCGGCGATCCGGTCGGCGGCCGGGCCGAGCAGGATCTCCCGGTTGTCGAACAGCGACTCCGGATCCTGATCGAGCATGCGGATCCGACGCTGCCGGAAGGAGAAGAACGCAATCACGGTCAGGCCGACGAGCGCCACCCCAATCGTGATCGCGGTGAACCCACGGGTCGCCGACTGAATGAGCCCTGTGATCCGTTCACCAAACAGGTATGCCAGCCCGAAGAAGCCACCGATGACGATCGACGCGCAGATGAAATCGGCCAGCAGGAACCAGCGATACTTCACCTTGAGGATGCCCGCCGTCAGATAGAACGGGCTGCGAAGCCCCACGAGAAACCTGGCCACAAAAAACGCCTTGATGCCGTGCTTTCGCAGCAGGTTCTCGATCGTCCGCTCCCTTTCGGGCGTGAGAAAGCCCGACCACCATGGGTGTTCCTTGAGGATCCGGGCGCCGAAGAACCTGCCGATGGCATACATCAGGCTGTCGCCGAGCAACGCCCCCACCATGCAGGCGGGCAACGCGTAATACCACTTCAGCTGGGCCAGCCGGCTGGCCACGCCGGCGGCCACGATGGGCACCTCCTCGGGCACGGGCAGGCCGATGCCCGTGAGCGTGAGGAACAGCACAATGCCGAGGTAGGAACCCCGCTCGAACCAGTCGAACATGTCAGGTTGGGTGTCGCGGGCGGGAAGTCCAAGGCAGGAAGGATGGGACAGAGCCCAGATCGGTAGTGTATCCCGGGGATAAAAAAAGGCACGGCTCCGCTGTTTCCCGGCCTGCCGTCACGCTTCCACACCCTCGCCGGGCTCGATCGACAACACGTCTTCGGCGAGATTGGCCGTGAGCACCCTGACGGCGCCTGCCGCCTGGCCGGGAAGGACCAGAATGGCACCCACCGTTCCGCCCGGCGGCGCCACCCGTGCCAGCCCCGCGGGCCCGAGCACATAGAGCGCCGTGGAGAGGCTGTCGGCCTCGGCGGCCGTGGGGGCGACCACCGTCGCCGACAGCACGCCCTCGGCCGGCACTCCCGTGCGGGGATCGAGGATGTGGCCGAGCCGGCGGCCCCGCTCGATGAAAAACTGCGTGCCCGATCCGCTGGTGCCCAGAGCCTTGTCGTCGAGTTGCACGGTTGCCAGTCGACGGCCCGGCCGGAGCGGATGCCGCACGCCGACCGGCCAGGCTTTCCGTCCCGGCTGGGCGATCCCTTGCGCTCCTATGGCCCGCACGCTGCTGGCCCCGCCGTGCACGAGCGCACTGGTCACAGCACAGTCGCGGAGTCGCTCCATCACGCGGTCGATCGCCCACCCTTTGCCGATGGCGCCAGGGTTCAACTCCACGCCCGGTCGGGTGAACCGCACCCGGCTGCCCGCCGCGTCGAGTTCCACCCATTGCATGCCGGCTGCCTCGCGGGCGCGAGCGAGTTCTTCCGCCGTGGGCGTTCGGCCCTGGCGGCGGAGAAATCCCCAGGTTCTCACCAACGAACCGGCTGCCATGTCAAACGCACCGCCCGTCCGCTCGTGGAGATTCCTGGCCTCGAGCAACAGAGCAAAGAGATCGGCCTCCACTGGCTGCCAGCCGTGCGCGGCCGTGGCATTGAGGCGGGCCAGTTCGCTCGTGTCGCGATAGACCGTGATCCGGTCCTCGATCACATCGATCAGATCGAGGCAGTCGACGCCAATCGCCGTGGCGTCTGGCACCTCGCCGGCGTTGAACAGGATCTCGAA
>CANHYS010000167.1 GCA_947464585.1 Planctomycetaceae bacterium
GCATCCGGGTCGCCAGCAGCGACTGATGCGCGTCGCGCATCGTCGTGTCGGTGATGAAGAGCCGGTTCTGCTGCCTGACCCAGGCGGCGAACTTCTGTGGCCCTAGCTCCTTGAGCTTCGTCCGCGTGCCCTCCGGCGGCGCCGCGAAGCGGTCGAAGGCAGGCAGGGGGGCCGGCTGCCGGCGGGCTGCCGCGGGCCGTCCCTTCACCAGCGGGTTGCCGTTGACGATCACGTCGGCGAGGTACTCGAGCACCCGTGTGGCCCGGTCGCGGCGAATCGGGAAGTCGAAGAGCGCCGGGGTCTCGTCGATGAATCGCGTGGTGCAGCGGCCGGCGAGGAAATCGGGGTGCGTGACGAGATTGATCAGGAACGGGATGTTGGTCTTCACGCCACGGACGCGGAATTCCTGCAGGCAGCGTTCGATGTGGCCAGCGGCCTCCTCGTGGGTCAGCCCCCGCGCCGTCACCTTCACGAGCAGCGAGTCGAAGTAGGGCGTGACGACCGCGCCGGAGAAGGCGGTGCCGGCGTCGAGCCGGATACCCATGCCGCTGGCCGAGCGGTAGGCCGTGATCCGGCCGTAGTCGGGGAGGAATCGGTTCTCGGGATCCTCGGTGGTGACGCGGCACTGGATGGCCGCCCCCATCGACTTGATCTGCGACTGTTCCCCGAGCCCGATCTGCGGATCGGAGAGCTTCCAGCCCTCCGCCACGCGGAGCTGGCGGCGGACGATGTCGACACCGGTGATCTCCTCGGTGACGGTGTGCTCCACCTGGATCCGCGGATTGACCTCGATGAAATAAAAGCGGTCGGCATCGGCGTCGACGAGAAACTCGACGGTGCCGGCGTTCTCGTAGCGGGCGGACCGTCCGATCGCCAGCGCCGCCTCGCAGATGGCATCCCGCATGGCCGGCGCGAGGTTGGGGGCGGGGGCCATCTCCACCACCTTCTGATGCCGACGCTGCACGGAGCAGTCGCGTTCGAAGAGATGGATGAGGTTGCCGTGCATGTCGCCGAGCAGCTGCACCTCGATGTGCCGAGCCCGCTGGATGAACTTCTCGACGAACACGCTCGCGCTGCCGAAGGCGGTCTTGCTCTCCCGCTGCGCGCTTTCGAGCGCCACCGCCAGTTCGTCCTCACCGCGGACGATCCGCATGCCGCGGCCGCCGCCGCCGTGGGCCGCCTTGATCATCACGGGCCAGCCCAGCTCCTTCGCGATCTTGAGCGCATCCTGAAAGCCGATGACCGGCTTCGAGCTGCCTGCCAGGATCGGCACGCCGGCCTGCTTCGCCAGTTCACGGGCGGCGGTCTTGTCGCCGAGCGTTTGGAGCAGCTCAACGCGCGGCCCCACGAACACGATCCCCGCCTTCTGGCAGGCGGCCGCAAACTCCGGGTTTTCAGAGAGGAACCCGTAGCCCGGATGGATCGCGTCGACATCATGCTCCTTGGCGATCGCCACGATCCCCTCGATGTCGAGGTAGGAGCGGATCGGCTCGCCGGGCCGGCCGACGAGATAGGATTCGTCGGCCTTGAAGCGGTGGAGGGCGAAGCGGTCTTCGTGGGCATAGATGGCCACGGTCCGCATGCCGAGTTCGTGGGCGGAGCGAAACACGCGGATCGCGATCTCGCTGCGGTTGGCCACCAGCAGCTTCTTGATGGGACGCATCGAAAAACTTCCTTCCAGAGCCCTTCAGAACGTAAAATCAGCCCCAATCCTACCGTGCCTTGGAATCGGCAACAGGGCTGTCGAAAGCGGCCGCGTGTTTTACACGGCTTGGGCGTCGTCGAGCGGGCTGCAGAAGCGTCCACGGTTCGGGGCTGCCCACGTACCGTCGCCGGACGTTCGCTACGGGCATCCTGCCCTTCGCTCACTCGATGGCGGCCGCGCTCTCGGCATCCTGCCTCCGCTTGCCGCCAACGCCGGCTCTCGGTACGCGGGCAGCCCCTAACGGATGATTCCGGTTTCATACAAGCCCTGAGCGTAAGCGACGGGATGGATCTCCCACGAGCGTCAGGCCCGGAGGGCCGTGGAAGCACCAGCCGACGGAGGTCGGCCAAGCGAAAATGGCAGGATGCCATGTTTCGCGTGAACACAGTCCGTGGGCAGCCCCGAACCGGCGTTACCGCTTTTCGTCCGCGTAACTGGGGCGGATGTAGTCGGGCACGAGCGCTGCTGGATCGTCAGTTTCGCCCGCGGCGGCGCGGAGCAGCGCGATGTGGCCCAGGTCGGCGATCGCGGGCGTCCACGATGTTGGCGGCGCGATCACGAGGTCAGGCCGACCCGCAAGTGCATCGGTCAGAAGGGCCAGACCGGGGCCGCTCACGATGCTGCCGGAGTCTAAGCGTGCAAACCAGTCATGTGCCGCTGCGAGCCTGCCCGCCTCCTCCCTCCAGCCGCTCGGGGAACTGTGGTCGGGAACGACTGTTGCGGCGAAGACGTCGCCCCGGCCGGCGTCGAATGCGACGGTCACTGGCGAGTCATGCCGTCCTACAGCCGTCGCGGTGCCGCGTGCGATCACCTCGCACGACGACACTCCCAGCAACCGGCTGCCGGTGGCCCAGCAGAGGGCCTTCGCCGTGGTCACCCCCACCCGCAGGCCGGTGAACGAGCCAGGCCCACGGACGACGGCAACCAGTTCGACGGCGGCGGGACGCCAGCCGAGTTCGGCCGCGACCGCCTCGATTGCCGCCGCCAGCAGCCGGGCGTGTTCGCCCGCGGTGGGAAGCGATCGCACGGCGATCCGGTCGCCATCGATCGCGGCGACGGATCCCGTCGAGAGGCTGGTGTCGATGGCGAACGTTTTCATGGGCTGGTTCACGGGCCGGCACCCGGGAATGCCACGGTGCCAGAACGGCTGCGTCGCTTGACCATGGGGGGTGCCGTTCGTAGGCTCCACTATAGAGATCGTGTCGAGAGATCGTGCGTCAAGGCCCGGCGGAGCGGGTTTGATTCCAGTGAAACGGGCCATCATCAGCGACGTCCATGGCAATCTGGAGGCGCTCCGCGCGGTCCTCGAGGATATCGACCGGCAGCAGGTTGACGCCATCTACTGTCTCGGCGACGTGGTCGGCTACGGGCCAAATCCCTGCGAGTGCGTGAATCTCGTCCGCGAACGCTGCAGCATGGTGTTGCTGGGCAACCACGATCAGGGGGCGCTCTTCGACCCGGATGGCTTCAACGTGGGTGCCGAGAAGGCGATCCGCTGGACTCGCGCCCAGCTTGAGCAGCACGACCGGCTGCCGAGGAATGCCTCCGACCCGCTCACCGACTTCCTCGGCGAACTCCCGCGGACGCACGTCGAAGGAAACCTGCTGTTCGTTCACGGCTCCGCACGTCGTCCGCTCGACGAATATGTCTTCCCGGAAGACATCTACAATCCGCTCAAGATGGAACACATCTTCGAGCTATTCGGGCAATACTGTTTCCAGGGCCATACGCACATCCCCGGCATCTTTACGACCGCACCCGATTTCATCTCGCCATCGGTTCCGAAGTCGGGGCCGAGCCAGGAACAGCGGCTGGCTCTGCCCACCGGCAAGGCCATGGTGAACTGCGGCAGCGTCGGGCAGCCACGCGACGGCGATTCCCGCGCCTGCTACCTGATTCTGGAGGACGACTCGGTCCGGTATCGCCGCATCGAGTATCCGTGTGACGTCACCTGCCGAAAAATCCACGCAATCGCCGACCTCGACAATTTTCTGGGCGATCGGCTGATGCAGGGCAGATAGCGAGAGCCGGAGCCGATATACTCCGAAGTATTCCCGCGGACGCAGGCCGGCTCGAGGCCTGGACAGATCGTGGGCCCATCCGGAGTCATTCGTGGAACGTCGCTACGCCCAGTTTATCGCCATTTCGCTGGCCATCGTGCTCGCCGGCCAGCTGCTGCAGCTCTGGCTCTTTCCAAAACCGCAGCGGGAACGTCAGGCCGCTGAGGTCGGCGAAGCCGCCGCGCTGAACCCGGCGGAAAATGTGGGCGAAGGATCTGCGAAGCCGACCGCCGCCACCGGCGAGTCGGATCGCGACGCGGAGTCCGTCCCACCGACCCTGGAGGAAGGGCCCGCGGCGAAGCGGCAGCATTACACGCTCGGCTCGCTCGACCCGAACGGCCCGACCGGCATGCTCGTCACCCTCACCAGCCGCGGTGCGGCCGTCGAACGGATCGAACTCGCCAGTGAAAGCTTCCACGATCAGGATGATCGCTCCGGCTACATCGGCCACTTGGCACTCATGCAGGTCAGGGAGGCCGAGGCAGTCGCGGCGGTCGACGAGGGCTGCCGCATCGGCGTCGTGGGGCCGGGCACGCCTGCCGACCGGGCCGGTCTCCGCCCTGGCGACGTCATCACGCAGGTTGGCTCCACGGTCACGCCCACCCCCCGCAGTCTGCACGACGCGCTCTCCGCCACCCACCCCGGGCACTCCGTGGCCGTCACGATTCGCCGCGATGGTCAGACGATCACCCGCGACGTCGCGCTCGAACGGCGGCCGCTGGAGGTGGTTCGGCCCGAGTATCGCACGCAGCCCGTCGTCGATCCCGAGGCCGAACCGTGCGATCCGTTTTCATTCCGGCTGTCGCTCGAAACCCGTGACGGTGGGAAGCGGTCCGAACCGCTGCTCGAGATCCCTGGACAGGAACTGTCCGATCGCGACTGGCAGTCGGAGGCGGCGGCCGATGGCAGCCGTGTGCGGTTCACCCGGCGACTGCCCGGTGGGCTGACGGTGGCCAAGGAATACCGGCTCGTGGCGGCTCCCGCCGACGACGGCACTCGGGCCGGCATCGCGAGCGGGCCTGCGCAGCGGCTGGAACTCGTGGTTGAACTGACCGGCGGCGAGCGTCCGACCCGCGTGGCCTATGCCCTCGACGGTCCCACCGGGCTGCCGACGGAGGGCTGGTGGTATGCGTCGCGGGTGGCCCGCGACTGGGGCACGCTCGCGGTCCGCGACGTGGCCATGCGGTTTGCGGGGGAGCAGAGCACCCTGGTGAGCGGCCTCAAGATGGCCGACGGCACGCTCGATCATCCGGCCTCGGCCGTCCGCGACAGCAAGCCGCTCTCGTTCGCCGGCGTCGACGCCCTCTACTTCGCCTCGGCTTTGATTCCGGCCACCACCGGTGCCGATGTGCCCGCCCTCGACGAGGTGCGGCCGCTGGTGGTGGGAGAGATTCCGGCTGCGGCCCGCCGCAAGCTCGTCGACGTGACCAGCCGGCTCGTCTCGAAGGAACTCTCGGTCGATCCTGGCATGACGGTGGCCCACCGCTTCGAGATCTTCGCCGGTCCGAAGAAGCCCGAACTGTTGGCACTGTATGGTGCGAAGGCCGCCGGGATGGACGACCTCGTCTACTACGGCTGGTTCGGCTGGGTGGCCCGCCCGATGATCGCCGTGCTCCACGCGCTCCATGCCGTGATCGGCAATTACGGAATCGCGATCCTGCTGCTGACCGTGCTCGTCCGCGGGGCGATGTTTCCGGTCAGCCGCAAGCAGGCGCTCTCGTCGCAGAAGATGCAGGTGCTGCAGCCGGAGATGAAGGCGATTGCCGAGAAGTATAAGAACGAGCCGGAGAAGCGGACGAAGGCCACGCAGGAACTCTGGAAAAAGCACGACTACAACCCGATGGGCGGCTGCCTCCTCGTGTTCATCCAGATCCCGATCTTCATGGGCCTCTACAGGTCGCTGGCCACCGACGTGGAGCTGCGGCAGGCGCCCCTCTTCAGTTCGGCGATGCGCTGGTGCTCCAATCTCGCGGCCCCCGACATGTTTTACGACTGGTCGAAGCTGCTCCCGCCGTTCCTGTCGGCCCCGGAGGCATGGCTCGGCCCCTA
>CANHYS010000168.1 GCA_947464585.1 Planctomycetaceae bacterium
GCGGGATGCCATCGAGTTTCGGAGGGTTGATCGTTCCAGGCGCTGTTGCAGGCGCTGTTCCAGGCGCCGTTCCAGGCGCCGTCCCAGCCGCCGGCGGGCTGCCTGCAGGCGGAGTCGCCGGCCCGCCTGCCGGTGGGCGGACGACGCCGGGAATGTCGATCGCCGGTGGGACGAGGAGGGGCTGGCTCGGTCCGCTGCGGATGGCCGGGGTTGGTTGACCGCCGGGGGGCAGCAATGGCCCGCGCCGAGGACTCGGCCCGTCGTTTTCGCCAAACCCCAGTTGCTTCTTCAGGCTTGTGTTTTCCCCGGCAACCCTGTCAAGCCGGGCGCATTTGTCCTGCAGCTCGTCCTGCAGCTGGTAGATCTGGTCCTCCTGCATCCGCAGCTCGCGTTCGAGCAGCTGCTGGCTCAGGTCGCTTTTGCAGCCAAGGCAGAACAACACGACGGCCGCCATCACGAAGATGGGGCGGAATCGCGGGAAGAACGCCGCGAAAACAGCAGCGGCTAGGCCTCTGAACCGTGTCATGACGCGCCTCCTTGCGCCTCACTCCTGGGTCTCATTGCGGCCCATCATCGGGCCGCCACCATCCGATCACTGTTTCGTCACGTGCCAGCCGGTCAGCCGACTGACTTCTCAGTCGGCATGCGGTCGATCACCTCATCGATCAGCCTGTATTCGAGCGCCTCGTGCGCCGACATGAAGCGGTCGCGATCCGTATCCTGCTCGATCTTCTCCAGAGGATGTCCCGTGTGCTTCAGCAGGATGGCGTTGAGCTTGTGCTTGATGTTCTTGAACTCTTTCGCATGGATCATGATTTCCTCGGCGGTTCCCTCCATGCCCGCGAGCGGCTGGTGGATCATGATCCGCGCGTTGGGGAGTGCCCGCCGCTTTCCCTTGGCGCCGGCGGTGAGCAGCACCGCGCCCATCGAGGCGCACTGTCCGATGCAGTAGGTGGCGACGTCGCAGGTCACGAACTGCATGGTGTCGTAGATGGCCAGGCCGGCCGTGACGCTTCCGCCGGGGGAGTTGATGTAGAGGTGGATGTCAGACTTCGGGTCGTCAGACTGCAGAAAGAGCAGTTGGGCGACGATGGCATTGGCCACCTCGTCGTTGACCTGCGAGCCGAGAAAGACGATGCGGTCCTTGAGCAGGCGGCTGTAGATGTCCATCGCCCGCTCTTCGCGGCCACTCTTTTCGATGACGAACGGGATCAAGGGCATGGGCAGCTTCTCGGCGGGGGCTTGGAAGGGGAGTTGTGCGGTACGTCGCGAGCCTGATGGGGACGGATTCGTGAGACGCGGGAGCGGGGTTCAGTCCTTGCCTTCGTCATCCGCCGCGACCGGCGGCTTGGTGAGCACATCGTCGACCAAGCCATACTCCTTGGACTCGGTGGCGGTGAGGTAGCGGTCGCGGTCTGTGTCTTTGGCGATGCGTTCGATGGGCTGGCCGGTGTGATGGGCCAGGATGTCGTTGAGGATCGCCCGGGTCTTGATGATCTCGTCAGCCTGGATTTCGATGTCGCTCACCTGCCCGCCCACCTGGCCGTAGGGCTGGTGGATCATGACCTTGGCATGAGGCAGGGCAAACCGTTTCCCCTTCGCGCCGCCGGCGAGCAGGACGGCACCGCCGCTGGCGGCGAGCCCCACGCAGTAGGTCGCGACCTGGCAGGAGAGAATCTGCATCGTGTCGTAGATCGCCATGGTGGCCGTGACGCTCCCACCCGGCGAGTTGATGTAGAAGTGGATGTCCTTCCGGCGGTTTTCGCTCTGCAGATAGAGCAGTTTCATCACCAGTTCGTTGGCGTTACCGTCGTAGATCTCTCCCTGCAGCAGGATGATCCGGTTTTCCAGAAGGAGATCGCCCAGCGTCATCTGCCGCTGCCGCTGATAGTCGCGGGAAGCGCTCGAGGCTTGTGGACTGGATGAACGCGGAACGTCGGAACGATTCAGCATGTCAGGTCTCGGTTGGGCTGAGAAATCGGCGGTGATTGGGAACACGATGCCGGGATGACACGGTGCCGGTCGGCACGGGCAGGATGCGGGATGCTCGCCCGCCGCTCATGCCCGCCGCGGGCTGCCAGGCTCCGGCTGGGTGGCCGTCGGAATTTCCTCTTCACCAACGACGGAGCCGCAGACCGCATGGTCCACCGCCTCGGCGTCGCGCTTCTGAAACTCGAACGGGGTGTCGGTGAACTTCGCGTGCGATGTGATCAGGTCGATCGTCTTCCGCTCGATGATCTGGTTGCGGAGCACGTCCATGAGGCCACGTTTCTCGAGGTTCGCCCGCACGCGACGGGGCGATTCGCCCGACTGCGCGGCGATGGCACGAATCTCCTCGTCGTAGTCGGCCGCGACGTCGGCGATCGACTGGTCCTCGGCGATCCGCTCCAGGATGAAGTGCTCCTTGAGAGCCGCGGCCGTGCTTCCCATGACCGACTGCCGCAGTTCGTTGACATGCCGACGGATGGAATCGTCGTCAAAACCGCTCCGCCGCAGTTCGAGAATCGCCCGCTCCAGTTCCCGCAGGCTCTGGCGGCGGAGCAGATCCGGGGGCAGATCCCAACTGGCCGACGCCGTCAGCGCGCTCGAAACCTGCTGCCGAACCTGACGCCGGCGATGCCACTCAAGCTGGTTCTCCAACTGCTTGAGCACCGCTGCCCGCAGGTCATCCGGCGACTCGAACGAGCCGAGTTCATCGAGCAGTTCGGGGGTCAGATCGGGGAGTTCAAGGTGCTTGACATCCACGACCGTCAGCTCGAGCGTGACATCCTTGCCGCGGAGCGACTCGACGGCCGCCTCGTCCGACACCTTGACGGTGGCGGTGACGGGAGTGCCGGTACGGGCCGTCGCGACGAGCTTGTCGAAGCCCGCCAATTCCGCGTCGGCGAAGGAGAGCTTGGGCCGCACGATCAGCTCCAGATCGGCGGCTTCCGACAGCACCGTGTCGCCGTCGAGGCACCGCAGATTGGCCACGATCAGGTCGCCCGCCTTGGCCGCACCTTCATGGGGCACGAACCGCGCCCGCTCACGCAGAAGATTGGTGAGCGCCTCGTCCACGTCGGCATCGGAGATCGTGCGGGAGGGGCGGCGGATTGACAGGCCCTTCCACTCAGGCAGGTCGAATTCCGGTCGCACCTCGATCTTGAACTCGAACGTCATCGGTCCGTCTGCGGGCACGAGGACGGCGTTCACGTCGAGCTCGGGCTCGCTGATGGGCGAGAGTTTTTCCTGCTCCGACACCTGTGTCATGGCGTCCGCCAGCAGTTTGCTGCGGATCTGGTCGGAAAGCTCCGACTTGAATCGGCTGCTCACGAGTCGCTTCGGCGCGCGGCCCGGACGAAAGCCTGGCAGCATGGCGGCGGGCATCATCTCGCCGAGTGCATCATCGCGGTAGCGGTCGATGTCTTCCCGCGGGATCGACACCCGCACGCGGCGCTCGCAGGCCGAGAGTTTGTCGATGGCGACATCGAGCTTGAGGGGCTGGGATGCCGCTTCGTCGCCGCCGGAAGGAGGGGATGCCAGAGCGGATGCGGACTGATCACTGGAAGAAGACATGACTGTTTCCGACGGGAGCGGGGAAGCTTCAAAATGGGGCGAACGAAAGCCGCTGACAGAAGGTTCGAGATGCAGGCAACCCAAACCCGATGCGCGAGCCGACCGCGAGGGACCGCAGCAAAAACGCTCTCGGCCGCCTCCGCGAGGAGTTCGGCTCGATGGGGTGCTGCCGGGCCTGTGGCCAAAAACGATAAAGTCAGCAAGATAGAATCGAAAAGCGGGTGATGAGATTCGAACTCACGACAACCACGTTGGCAACGTGGTGCTCTACCAACTGAGCTACACCCGCGGGGCTGTTCCTCCGGCGGTCTTGCACCGCCCGGAAAACGGGACGGGCACGCACTGCCTGAGAACGCCGGATTATAAGGGACCCGGGGGTGGCCGCAAGGTCATCCTCTGGGGGAACCGGGTTTTCTGGGGGGATTGGGCGGACAAATTTGGAAACCGCTGCCGCCTGATTACGATGGGACGAGACGCCCGAGTCTTACGGTTTTTGGTTGCCAGTCCCCGCAGCGCCATTCCGCCCCCCTCTGCCGTCATGGTCGTTCACTTTCACGTTGTGTCGCCTGTCGAGAAGAAGCGGACGTTTACCGTGCGTCTGCCGATCCTGCTCGGCCGCGGCGAGGAGGCGAAGTTTCGGATCCAGCACGACCTGGTCAGCCGCAAACACTGCGAGCTTTTCGAGCGCCAGGGGTGGGTGTACGTCCGTGATCTCGGGTCGACCAACGGCACGTTTCTCAACGACGAACAGGTGCCTGTGAGCACCAAAACCGTCGTGCCCCCCGGCGGTATCGTGCGGGTGGGCGGCCTTTCCTTCGCGGTGGACTACCAGTCGCCGGTCGCTGTCGATGCGACCACCGCTTTCGAGCCCTCTGGCCACCTGGAAGGGCCCGGCGTGGAGGAGAGCCGCGTGGGCGGGACCGATGAGTCGCTCCGGGAGGAGCAGCCGGATTTTCAGGTGGTGCACGAGGGTGAGGAATCCCCTGCTGCCCCTGCTGCCGTGGCAGCGCCGGAGCCGGCAAGCGTGGGAGAGGCGGGGTCTGCGGACGTGGCAGCGGCTGATGCGCGGGCCGATGCGGATGAGGTCCGCCCGCCCGAGCCGACACCCGAGCCGACTTCATCCGCCAAGCAGCCGGAGGGCTTTGACTTCCTCTCCGCAGAGGCATCGACGGAATCGTCAGCGGACGCGGCGCAGTGGCCCGCTGCAGGTGCTGCCGCTGCCGATGTCTCCGACGATGATCAGCTCAACAGCTTCTTCAAGGGCCTCAAGTAGCGGGCCGAAGTCGGAACGCATCCAAACGAATGCCACGAGATGTGGACCCCCCTCGCTCCCGCGTCGGGCGTGCATGGGAGTGACGTGGCGTCCACGTTCCCTCGGTCATTTGGCCGGCCGTTTCGGCCCACGGTTTTTGGTGGGCGGCGTTACGGGATTGGCCAGCGTGATCGAGAGCGTCGTGGCCTGAAGTGCGCCCTTACTGAGAAAGAGCCCCTCCACCTCGACCTGATCGCCCGGGGTCGCGAGCGCGTAGTTGGTCGTCTTCACCAGGAGTTCGGTTTCAGCGGAGACGGTGATGTCGAATCGTTCCCTGCCCGCCTGCACCGTGACCACGTCGTCGTTCACGAGCTTGATTGGCCCTGAGACCAGGTAGGTGCCGGGGTCGCGCTTGCCAGGCACTCTCTTGGCACCCTGCTCGGCGATGCCCAGACCGCCGGCGACCACGCCCGGCAGGCCGCCGCCGGGAAACATGATCTGGGCGACGGGTGCCGCGACCTTGCCAAATTCGTCGAGCATCAGGGAACACGACACAAACTGGCCCGGCTGCAACATCTCCCGCGACGCAGTGCCGACCACCGAGACCTGGGCATTCGGGGCTGGCACCACGTTCCAAAACTCGCCCCCCTTCAGCCGGAGTCGGAGCATGCCGGGCGCAACGGCATCGACCGTGCCCTTGCCGTCTTCGGCCGACAACGTTTTTGGCTGCGGCCGAGCCTGGGCATGGGCAGTGCCCTGCCAGGCAGTCGCGACGGTCAGACCGGCTGCGAGCGCGGCCCAGCGATGAGACGGTATGGGCTTCCAGGACAGCCGCATCTGGCGATTCCTCAGCGTTCCGGCCACCGTGGCATCGGGGGTGATGCCGCGAGCCCGGTCACGGAATTATATATTCAAGCTGGTCTCCCCCCCAGCCCCAGGCTTCACCATCTGCCATGTCTGACCCTGCCCGCCGTGTGACCGTTCTTGATCTCGCGGCCGCCAAGC
>CANHYS010000169.1 GCA_947464585.1 Planctomycetaceae bacterium
CGACGGCGTTCGCCGCGAGGTTCGCGCCGTCGCTGCCGATCACCTGGAGCTCGGCCAGTGCCAAGATAAAATCGTTGGACCGTGGGGCGAGCTTCGTGGCCGTGACGCGGACATACCGGCCCACGCCCCCGGCCGAGTGCGACTGCGGCTTGGTGCCGGGGTTGGCTAGGTCGGCGTCGGCGAACGCGGCGACCGTCGTCACGCCATCGCGAAACTCCGGGTCGTTTGCCACCTCCACTCGATACCGCAATGGAAACCCAAATCCGGCGCCGATCCCGTTGAAATTGTCGAAACAGGGATGGAGCACGATCTCCTTGATCGGCAGCTCGCGGCCCAGGTCGACCTGCAGCCACTTCACCGTGTCTGCCGCCGGGGCGATCCCACTGTGATAGCCGTAGGCAGGACCAGGATTGCCGTCGGTGATCTTCGGCGTCTCCTTGATCAGCTTGTCGAGTTCGGCCAGCCGCGGGCCGGCCGCCTTCGCGATCTCCGCATCGATCTCCTTGCTGCGGGATTCGAGCGACTGCTTCTTGGCGTCGAGGGCCGCATGCTGCCGCATCAACTCCGGATCAGCCGAATACGTCCTATCCTCGCGGTCTATCGCCGCGAAGACGGACTGGAGTGAGTAATAGTCGTCCTGGGTGATGGGGTCGAACTTGTGGTTGTGGCACTGGGCACAGTGGATCGTGACGCTCGAGAACGTGCCGATCGTGTTGGCCACCATGTCGTCGCGGTCGAGGTGGCGGGCGATCTTCCCGTCGGTCTTCGTCTCGGGCACCTCGCGGTGGCCGATCAGGTCCCACGGTCCGGCGGCGATGAAACCGATCGCCTCCTGGCCGTCGGTCGAATTGGGAAAGAGCACGTCGCCCGCGATCTGCTCCTCGATGAACCGGGCGTAGGGCTTGTCGGCGTTGAGCGAGCGGATGACATAATCGCGATAGGGCCAGGCGTTGGGCCGGGGCTTGTCCTTGTCGTAGCCGTGTGTGTCGCCGTAGTGGACGACGTCGAGCCAGTGCCGGGCCCAGCGTTCGCCGTAGCGGGGCGAGGCAAGCAGCTGGTCGACGAGTTTTTCGTAGGCCGCGGGATCGGCATCGGCGACGAAGGCATCCACTTCTTCGGGCGTCGGCGGCAGACCCGTCAGGTCGAACGCGAGCCGGCGGATGAGCGTGCGGCGGTCGGCGACCGCCGATGGCGACAGCTTTTTCTCGATGAGCTGCGCGCGGACGAAGAAGTCTATGGCGTTCCGTTCGGCCTCGACGCCGGGCATGGCTTCGAAGGCTTCCACACGAACGGGCACAGGCGGCTTCGCAATCGGCTGCCAGGCCCAGTGGTCAAGCCGTGGATCGCGGACGGCTGCGGCGGGCGCATCGTCGGAGCCGGGCCAGGGTGCATCCGCATCGATCCAGGCAGTGATGGCGGCGATCTCATCCTTTGATAGCCGCTCGCCCTCGGGCGGCATCATCTGTTCGGTGTTCGTCGTCGTGATCCGCCGGACCAGTTCGCTCTGTGTCCCCTTCCCCGAAACAATCGCAGGACCAAAATCGCCCCCCTTGAGCATGGCGGCCCGCGAGTCGAGCCGCAGGCCCGATTCCTGGGCGTCGGCCCCGTGGCACTCCACGCAGCGGGCGGCGAGCACGGCACGCGCGGCGGAATGGTCGATAGGGTCGGCCTTGGCGACCTGGTCTGAGCCTGGCTTCTGTTCGACGGCATCGTCGGCACCGCGGGCTACCGCATCCCCAACGAACAGACAGCCCAACAGACAGCCCAGCACGCACCAAGCGATGCAGAGCCCGCGGGCAACGCGGACCGCAACGGGCTGACGGAACTGGGGTGTCAGACGTGTCAGACGTGTCAAACGTGTCATGGCAAAACCATCCGTCCGTTTTCGATCGGACCGTACGGAAACCGTAAGAAAATGTGCCGTACAGACATACTTTAGTACGAATCCCGCCCCCGAAACTGCCATTTCACCAAGAAATCGCGGGGTTCCCCGAGGAATCGCGGTCCGTCCGTGCCCAGTCGGGGTGCGGGGCGGGTGCCGGCCCCGGCTCCGCAGGATGGGCCCAATCACAGCAGCCGGAGTCGCCTGAGAAGGACCACGAGCACGATGGTGATGATCGCCGACAGCACCCAGAAGTAGGCGTAGCCGTGCGCCCACCGCACCTCCGGCAAGACCTCGAAGTTCATGCCGTAGACGCCGCAGAGGAACGTCAGCGGCAGGAAGATCGTGCTCACCACCGCGAGCCTGTTCATCGTCATGTTGGTTCGGTGGGCGGTGAAGGTCAGCGAGAGGTTCACGGCGCTCTCCAGGATTTCCCGATTGGCGTCGATGTCGGCGAGCAGCCTGTCGAGCGTGCCGATCATCGTTCCGAAAAACTCGAGTGTCGCGTCGCTGATCAGCGCCGTTTTCCTCGACACCAGTTCCTCGAGCACGCGGCGTACCGGCAGCACCCGCTTGCGCAGCACCATCAGCTTGGCCGACATGTGCGACAATCGGTCGAGCGTGGTCTCATTCACCTCGTGGTGCAGCGCGAGCCGCACGCTTTCGACGTCGTGCTCGAGTTCGCCCTCCAGGGCAATGAACTGATTGATCTGCGCGTTCCAGATCTCATAAATCAGAAAGCTGGACGTCTTTGCGTACTTCTGGAAGTCGTGCTCGTAGTCGCGTCGCACGACGGCGAGCACTGCGGACGGCTCGCGGTGCAGCGTGACGAGAAATCCTTCGCCGATCACGACGTCGCAACGATCCCAGTCGATGCTCCCTTCCCGGGAGACAGCACCTACCAGCGTGATGTGGAGGAGTCGCTCCGAACGACGGACGGTAGATATTGGCTCGCTCTGGACATCACCAGCCTGGTCCGCGAGCCGCTGCAGGCACGACCTGCAATCATCGTCGATCGGCACCACGTCCTGCAGGACATTCGGATCGGCGGTCGCGAGATCGAGATCGATCCAGACGAATTCGCCGGCCCGGATGCGTGCCGGAATGTCCGGCAGGCTGGTGCGGCCGAGCACATGCTCGTCGAAATTGAAATACTCCGCGACGACGCCAGGAACCGACACCACGCTTGCAGCTATTGCGTCGGGTGTCATGGGGCACCTGTCTCACGGGAGGGATCGTCGCTGAACCGGGCCGGGCGGAGAGGGCGACGCGGACCGAGAGTCTACTCCATTGCTGTTCGCGGTCTGAATCCCGGCCGGGATCGGTACTAATCCCGCGTCGTTCGGCACAATCAATGGAGGAAGGTCTCCCCCATGCATCCAGATCCTGCCACACACCCCGACACTGAACAGGCCGATGCCTACGAGGAATTCCTCGGCCTCTTTTCCCGGAACCAGTCCCGCGTGCAGGCCTACATCCGCTCCCTCGTGCCCGACGCCGCCCACGCCGACGATGTGTTTCAGGCGACGAGCCTCATCCTCTGGCGAAGCTTCGCAACATTCGATCGCGAAAAAGACTTCCTGCCCTGGGCTCTTGGAGTCGCACGACACCAGGTGCTGATGTTCTGGCGGACGAAGCGGCGCGACCGGCACGTCTTTAGCGAGACGTTGATCACGACCCTCGCGGACGATGCGTTGGGCCGCGTCGACTTCGCCGCGGACCGGCAGCGGGCCCTCGATGCCTGCGTGGAGGGCTTGCCACCGCGGCAGCAGGATTTGATCCGGATGTTTTATGGCGAGAATCAATCGGCCGACACGATCGCCGCCTCGTGGGACCGCACCGTCCACGCCGTCTACAAGGCACTCAAGGTGATGCGAAAGAGCCTGCTCGAATGTGTGGAACGCCGACTCGCCACGGAAGGCCTGCTGCCCGAGTGAACTCCTCACCATGCACGACCAGCACATGAACAACCAGCACATGCAAAACGACGACCAGCACCGCGACGCCCACGAGCGACTCCTGTCGCTGACCGCCGACTATCTCAACGGCACACTTTCCCCGGCGGAGACCGCCGAACTGGAATCGCTGCTCACCCAGGATCCGATCGCGCGGCAGGCGTTCCTCGACGCGTCGTTGCTCCACGCCCAACTGGCCACCACGCCAGTGGCGCTGGGGTATGAACGCAAAGGGAAGGCCGACTCAAAAGGGGACGGGCACCTTTTGCTTCGCAAAACGAGCCAGTCCCCACCTACGCAAAACGAGTCCGTCCCCAAGCGTTCGGTGCCGCCTGCCGCCGCCCTCGCCGCGGGCCTGCTCCTGGCCGCCGCCTGCCTGGCGCTCATCCTGACGGAGCCGGCCGCGCAGCGGTTGGCCGTCTCCGACCGTCTCGCGGTGCCCGCCGTCGCCCCCACCGAGCCAAACGACCTCCACTACGACAACCGGCAGTTGCCGATCAAGACCGTGGCGGTGCTGCACGACGAAGGATCGCAGGCCAACGCGGCTGACACGCCGGCGGCGACCGATCGAGACATCACGCCCTCGACCCTCGAATCCACTGCCAGCGGCATGCGACTCACGTCGGCCGACGGCGCCGACGTGCGGCTGGAGGGCTCGTCACGATTCGGGTTCGCCAGCGGCGATTCGGGTGCCCTCTTCAGCGGCAGCGTGCGGGCCCGCGTCGCTGACCCCACCAAGACGTTCTCGGTGGTGACATCCAATCTCCGTGTGGTCGACCTCGGCACGGAATTCCGCGTCAGCCAGATGGATGACGAACGCGTGGCGGTGACGGTGCTCGATGGCGATGTCGAGGTGCAGTCTCGCGTGAGACTGCCGGTCTGCTACTGGCCGTTCGACGACCGCGAGAACGACCAGCGAGGCAGCGACGTGCGCGTCACGACCGACGCGATGCAATCGCTGCCCGCCGAATGCGGCGACGCCCTGCAACGCTGCGACGGCATCGTCGGCGCGGGCGCCCTGCGGTTCGACAATTCCACGGGCTCGTCCGCCCGGGTGCAGGGCGGCACGGGCGAGAAGGTGGGCCTCGGCACACTCTCGGCCGCGGAGGGGATCACGGTCGAGGCGCTGATCATCTCACAATGGACGGCGGCATTCAGGGACTACGACGAAATCTACCGCAAGGAAGATGGCACCTGCCGCGTGTTGCTCTGTTTCCAGAACGATGGTGATCGCCACACGGGCCTCGCCGAGCCGGCGGTGCCGTCCGGCCCCTGTCTCTCGTTTGGACTGCATCTGGCTGGTCGCGACTACAAGGAGCTCGACATGCCGCTCGACGGCCGCGACGGCCGGCCGTCCGTGGCCGATCTCACCGACGGCAGGCCGCACCATATCGTCGCCACCTTCGACAGTTTCACTGGCCGCAAGGCGATCTTCATCGACGGCTTGCTGCGATTCGAGCATGTGTACCCCGCCGGCACGCTCATCGTGAGCGGTGGGCCGGAGCCCGCCTTCATCGGCAGCCATATTGGCAACGAAAACTTCCACGGCGTCATCGACGAACTGGCCCTCTACGACTTTGCCCTCACGGCCGACGAGATCGCCGAGCACCACGAGCATGCCCGCCACGGCGAGACCTACTTCGGCCCGCGGTCCACCCGGCCCAACGCGGCGCGGTGGCAGGCGATCACCCGCATCACCGCGGGCCAGACGCAGATCTTCAACAGCAAGACCGGACTCGCCGCGGAATAGCCGCACGCTAGCCCCGTCGGCTCCGCCCACCGGCCGGAGGGGTTTGGCACACGCGGGCCACTTGGAGCCGGGATCGGTAGCCCAATTTGGACAGCCCGACGCCGGCGGCTACCATAAGGGCGTCGAGACGGACCGGAATCAGCCCGGAATAATCTGGGCTTCAGTCCACAGCTTCAGTCCACCCGCTCCCCCAGCCGATCACACCATCATGGCAAAAGCAGGTC
>CANHYS010000170.1 GCA_947464585.1 Planctomycetaceae bacterium
GATGTCGTTGTCATTGACGACGCGATGCCGGTAGTAATGCGACTGCAGCAGCTCCCGATGAGCCACCTCCAGCCGGCGGGCCATCGCTTCCGGCGATTCCGTCCCGCGGGCCTGCAGCCGCTCAAGCAGCTGGTCGGGGTGGGACGGCTCGACGAAGATCGTTACAGCTTCAGGATACCGTGCCAGAATCGAAAGTGTACCCTCGACGTCGATTTCAAGCACGACCCACTCACCGGCTGCCAATCGGGGGGTGACCTCGTCCACCAGCGTGCCATACCAATACTGGCGGCCGTAGACCTGGCAGCACTCCAGGAAGTCGCCGGAGGCCCGCCGCCGCTCGAATTCCTCGGAGGGAATGAAGTGGTAGTCGACGCCGTTCTGTTCCCCAACCCGGGGCGGTCGCGTGGTGGCCGAGACGCTGGGGGTCAGGTGGGGCAGGTCGGCCAGCAGCCGCCGCAGGATCGTGGTTTTGCCGACGCCCGAGGGACCGGAGATGACGACGAGTTTGCCCGGACGGTGTGCCATCCCGATGTTCTACCGTGTCGACCGGTCGGTTGAAAAGCGTGTCGACCGGTCGGTTGAAAAGGTGTCGCTCATTCGATGTTTTGCAGCTGCTCGCGGATCCGTTCAATCCGGGACTTGAGTTCCACCACCATGTGGGCGATCGCGACGTCGAGCGACTTGGAGGCGATCGTGTTGGCCTCCCGGGCCAGTTCCTGGGACAGGAAGTCGAGCGATCGGCCGGGTGATTCCTCGTCGAGCAGCCGGTCGAACTGGGCCACGTGGCTCTCCAACCGCACGAGTTCCTCGGCAATGTCGGACCTGTCGGCGATCAGGGCCACCTCCCGCGTCACGTCGGTTGCGGAGAGCGTCGCCCCAGACCCCTCCAGGAGCTTGGCCACCCGGTCGGTCAGCCGTACGCGGTGTTCCGCCAGCACCGCCGGCACACGCTCTCGAATCGCCGCGATCGACTGCCTGATCTCGCCGCAGCCGTTCCGCATGTCGCGTGCCAGCGCGTCGCCTTCGGCCCGCCGCATCCCCTCGAGTCCGTCGAGGGCGGCGTCGAGGGCACGGGCCACCAGCGGCCAGCTCTGTTCGACGGCGTCACTCGAAGGGGGCGTCTCCACCAGGATGCCGGGCAACGCCAGGATGCCGTCGATCGTCCGTGGTGCCGGGATGCGGTGCGTGGCGCAGAAATCCTCGAGATCATCGAGATAGGCCGACAGTTGGCCGCGGTCGAACCGGCGGCTCGCGGGCGCGGCGGCCCCGGTGATGTCGAGCGTCATCTGCACGGCACCACGACGGATACGGCTGCGGATGGCGGCCTCGATCCGCGGTTCGAGGAGTGCGAATGCATCCCGCGAACGAAGGGACAGCTTGAAAAAGCGGTTGTTGACCACCCGCAATTCAACACGGCAGGTGCTGCTGTCCGAGGAGACAACGCCCTCACCACAACCGGTCATGCTGATCGCCATGCGTCGCGTGCCCTCTTCCTGGAAGCGTGCAGCTTGAAGCGTGCTGAAAGATTCGCGAACAAATCGCGGCGACAGCCTGCTATTTGGCGGGGGCTGGATCGGCCGGTGCCGCAGGGGTGGCTGCAGCCGCGGGAGCAGTCGCGGCAGGAGCAGCCGGCGACGCTGCAGGAGGTGTGGCGGCATCTTTTCCGGCCTCGCCGGCGGGCGTCGCGGGAAGACTGAGCGACGGCTCGGTCGCGGCCGCAGGGCCACCCGTTGCGGCGGGCGGCTGGGGAGTGGTCATGGGCTGCGTGGGCGTCATCGGTGCGGTTGCCTGGGGAGCGGCACCACCGAGTTCGCTTGAGAGGAGCGACTGCTGCCGGCCGAGGAGATTGGTTGCCAGCAGGCAGAGGATAATCCAGAAGGCGGCCACGCCCACCGTGATCCTTGTGAACAAGTCTCCCGCCTTCGTGCCGAAGGCACTCTGGCCACCCATGCCGCCAAGCGCCCCGGCCAGACCGCCGCCACGTCCCCGCTGCACGAGCACCAGCAGGATCAGGAACAGCGACGTGAGGGCGAGCATCGATCCGAGGAACAGGCGGACAAACGTGGTCATGGGAACGGTGGACTCCGAAACGTCTCGGGATGGCAGGGATGGCAGTCGAACGAGGAGCGTCAGGGTATCGCACGCCGGGCCGGCGGCATACCCCAGCTTGGGAAAGCGGCCGTGAAAACCGGTCAGGCGAACGCCTTGGCAATGCCGAGGAAATCGTCGGCCTTGAGGCTAGCGCCGCCCACGAGCGCGCCGTCGATATCAGGCTGGGCGGCGAGGTCGGCCGCATTGTCGGGCTTCACGCTGCCGCCGTATTGGATCCGCACCTTGGCGGCGACGGCGGGCGAGGCGAGCGAGCCAAGCAGGCCACGGATGAGGGCATGCACGTCCTGGGCCTGCTGTGGGGTGGCAACCTTGCCAGTGCCGATCGCCCAGACCGGCTCATACGCGACCACGATCTTCTCGATGTCGGCCGGTGAAAGCCCAGCCAGCGAGCCATTGATCTGCGTGGTGACGACCGCCTGCGTGCGGTTCCCCTCGCGTTCCTCGAGCGTCTCACCGACGCAGACGATCGGGGTCAGTCCGGCGGCCAGGGCGGCCTTGGTCTTGGTGTTGACGGCTGCATCGGTCTCACCGAAGAGCGTTCGTCGTTCGGAATGGCCGAGGATGACATAGCGGCAGCCGAGGTCGACGAGCATCGCCGGCGCGATCTCGCCGGTAAAGGCGCCGCTGGCCTTGTCGTGCATGTTTTGGGCACCGACTGCCACGCCCGACGGGCTCGTGCCGTTGGCCGCAAGTCCGACGGCCGTGCCGACCGTGGTGAGGTAGGGCGAGGGCGGGCAGAGAACGAGTTCCACGCTGCCGGCTTCCGCATGCCGGCCGGCGACCGCCTGGGCGAGCTCCGTCGCCTTGGCGCGATCGAGGTTCATCTTCCAATTGCCGGCCACGATGCTTTTGCGAGTCATAATGAGTTCCTTTGCGGCGGATCATAAAGCGGAAAGGATAAAGGTGACAGTCACCTTTTTTAACCCACCGCGGCGGCGGCGGCGTAGGAGCCGAGGATCACGACCCGCTTGCAGCGTTTTTCGAGGGCGGCGATCGCACGGCGGACGCGGAGGTCGTCGCGATGGCCTTCGAGCTCAACGAAGAAGATGTAGCCGCGCTCCTCGCCCGGCATCGGGAACGACTCGATCCAGGTGAGGTTGAGCTTCTGTTTCTTGGGGACCGAGAGGGCGTCGGCCAGCCCGCCGGGCTTGTGCTCGATCTCGAACATCAGCGAGGTCTTATCGCGGCCGGTGCGGCTGGCGTCGGCGTGGCCGATGACGGCGAATCGTGTGGTATTGCCGGCGACGTCTTCGATGTTTTCCGCGAGCACATTGAGCCCGTAATGCACGCCCGCCTGCCGGCTGGCGATCGCCGCGGCATGCGGTGTTTTGGCGGCCGTCTCGGCGGCGCCGCTCGTGCTGGCCACCTCCACCAGCCGGGCATTCGGCAGGTGGCGGGCCAGCCAATTTCGGCATTGCGAGAGGGCCTGCGGTCGGCTGTAGACCTCCGTGATTCCTGAGCGGTCGCAGGTGGCCAGAAGCGTGTGATGGATGCGGAGCGGCACCTCGGCGCAGATCTTCACTGGCAGCCTCGAAAGGTTGTCGAGCGTGTCGGCGATCCGGCCATCGGTCGAGTTCTCCAGAGGCACCACGCCATAGTGGGAGTGGCCGGCGTTCACCTCTTCGAAGGCTGCCGAGATGCTCCCCACCGGCACGAATTCCACGGAACTGCCAAAACGGTGGAGGGCGGCCAGGTGGCTGTAGGTCCACGCCGGGCCCAGGTGTGCGACTCGAAGGTGCTGCTCGATCGCACGGGAGCCCGAGATCAGCTCCCGCCAGATTGCCTTGAGGCTCTCGCTCGAAAGCGGTCCCGCACTCGAGGCCACCACTCGCTCCAGCACCAACTCCTCGCGGGACGGGTCGTAGGTGACCTGACCGCTCGACTGCTTCAGGTGGCCAATCTGCCGAGCCAGCTCGGCCCGTTCGTTCACGAGGCCGACCAGTTCCCGGTCGATCTTGTCGATCTGCGACCGCAGACCTGCGAGACCAGTCGGCCGCGCGGTCTCCGCCGCCGACTTCCGCTGCGAGCCAGACTGAGCCATGCGAGGAGCCCCAGACATGTGGGAAGTGGAACGTGTCGGAAGCCGCGGACGCCAAAATGGCAGGCGTCGGCTCCCGGTCAGGCGGCACGTTGCCGCACGAGTCCAACTGTACCTTCAACCGGGGCCGCGTAAATATGGTCGAAAATGACGCTTTCTGCTGGTTTTCAGCGATCAAGTCCGGAGTCTGAGCGGTGCGTCACAGGGCTGGCACGGCCTTTGCATTGAACTCAGACAACGAAAACCCGGGACAATTCTGACGTATAGCGTTCCCGCAGCATTCCCACACACAGCACAGGAATCCAAGATCCATGGCTACCAAGCAGGGTGAGAAGATCATCGGCATCGACCTCGGCACCACCAATTCGGTGGTCGCGGTGATGGAGGGCAAGGAGCCCAAGGTGATCGCGAACAAGGAGGGCAATCGCCTCACGCCGAGCGTGGTCGCCTTCAACGACAAGGGTGAGACGCTCGTGGGCGACATCGCCCGCCGTCAGGCCGTCACGAACCCCAAACGGACGATCTACTCGATCAAGCGGTTCATGGGCCGTCGCCACAACGAGGTGGCCGGCGAGGAGAAGATGGTGCCCTACGAGGTCGTGGGTGGCCCCGAGGACTATGTCACGGTGAAGGCGGGGGATCAGACCAGCACGCCCCCCGAAATCTCGGCGAAGGTGCTCCGCAGCCTCAAGGAGAGCGCGGAGAGCTACCTCGGCCACAAGGTCAACAAGGCCGTGATCACCGTGCCTGCCTACTTCAACGACGCGCAGCGGCAGGCCACGAAGGACGCCGGCCAGATCGCCGGCCTCGAGGTGATGCGGATCATCAACGAGCCGACCGCCGCGGCGCTCGCCTACGGCCTGGAGAAGAAGGCGCAGGAGAAGATCGTGGTGTTCGACCTCGGCGGTGGCACGTTCGACGTGTCGGTGCTCGAGGTGGCTGACGGCGTGTTTCGCGTGATCAGCACAAACGGCGACACGCACCTCGGCGGCGACGACTTCGACCAGACGCTGATCAACTACGTCGCGGATCAGTTCAAGAAAGAGCAGGGGATCGACCTGCGGAAAGACACGATGGCCCTGCAGCGGCTCCAGGAGGCCTGCGAGAAGGCCAAGAAGGAGCTCTCCTCGGCGCAGAGCACCGACATCAACCTGCCGTTCATCACGGCCGATGCCACGGGGCCGAAGCATCTGCAGGTCACCATCACCCGGGCGCAGTTCGAGCAGATGTGCGACGGCCTCGTCGAGCGGTGCCGCGGACCGGTGGTCCAGGCACTCAAGGATGCCAAGCTCGACCCCAAGGATATCGACGAGGTGGTGCTCGTCGGTGGCTCGACCCGGATTCCGAAGGTGCAGGAGCTCGTCAAGAAGCTCTTTAACAAGGAGCCGCACAAGGGCGTCAACCCCGACGAGGTCGTGGCGCTCGGCGCGGCGATTCAAGGGGGCGTGCTCGGCGGAGAGGTGCAGGACGTGCTCCTGCTCGATGTCACGCCGCTCTCGCTTGGCATCGAGACCGAAGGCGGCCTGTTCACGAAGCTGGTCGAGCGCAACACGACCGTGCCGACCGAGCGGAAGCAGGTCTTCAGCACCGCGGCCGACAACCAGACGGCGGTGACCGTGAGCGTGTATCAGGGCGAGCGGCCGATGGCCCGCGACAACC
>CANHYS010000171.1 GCA_947464585.1 Planctomycetaceae bacterium
ACCAGCGCAGACAGGATGCCGGAGCGCAGTCAGCATCGAGCGAGCGGAGGCCATGGATGGCCGTAGCGAGCGTCCGGCGACGGGGCACGGGCAGCCCTGAACCGTTGCGTGAAGCCGTGTCAGGCGGCGCGGGAGGAGCGGTCGGGCTTCGCGCTGCCGGGGGCCGACGTGCCCGCGGCGTTGATCGTGCGGCGGACGACGGAGGTCGGCCGCCCTTGCGATTCGCGGTAGGTCCTCACCACGTACTCGCCCACGATGGCGACCGCGGCGGTCTGCGCCGCGCCCACGAGCGACACCACGGCGATGACCGCCGCCAGCGAGACCCCGGCCTGCTGGTCGCCCGTTGTGGAGCCAGCGAGGCTCGACCAGGTCGCGATGGCCGCGGCCGCGAGGCCAACCTTCGCCAGACCGAGGCTGCACAGCCAGGTAAGCCGCACCGGCGCATCGGAGGAGATCACGAGCGCATCGGCGGCCAGCATGATCAGCTTGCGGGCGGAGTATTTCGTCTCGCCGGCTGCGCGGGCGTGCCGGTCATACCAGACCGGCTCGTGGCGAAAGCCGGCCCACGGCACGAGGCTGCGGAGATAGCGACGCTTCTCGGGCAGGCTGCAGACGGCATCGGCCACGGCCCGATCGATCAGCTTGAAGTCGCCGGTATCGACCGGGATCGGGTGTGGCACGAGACTGGCGAAGAGTCTGTGGAAGAGGCTGGCGGTCACGAGCTTGAAACGTGTCTCGCCCTCTCGGGAGCGGCGGCGGCCATAGGCCACGTCGACGCCACTGCGCCAGGCTCGAACCATCTCCGGAATCACCTCGGGTGGATCCTGGAGATCGGCATCGATGATCACGACCGCAGCGCCCCTCGCCTGGGCGAGCCCCGCCGACATCGCCGCCTGCTGGCCGAAATTGCGGGAAAGTTCCACCACCACGGCCCGTGTATCGCGGGCGGCAATCGCCTCCAGCCGTTCGAGCGTGGCGTCGCGGCTGCCGTCATCCACATAGACGATCTCGAGGTCCATCCCCGTGCCCGCGACCGCGGCGACGAGCCGGTCGTGGGTGGTCGCCACGACAGCCTCCTCGTTGTGGCAGGGCACCACGATCGAAAGCAGGCCACCGGGAGCACGGTCGGCGTTGCGCCGCGCGGGCCGCTCGCACGGCAGGATCGCGGGATGAGCTTCGTCGTGGGCGTTCATCGGGTCGTGGTCTCCGCTGGGCTCTCAATCGCGGCAGTCGGGCCGACGCTGCGGGCCCCGTTCGTCGTGTGCGTGCCGACGAGCAGGAAATCGTGGTCACGGAAGAGCGGCCGGCTGCGGCCGATCACGCCAACGCCTTCGGGCAGACCTGCCGACAGGGCGGCGAAGTCGTCTTCGCGAACGAGCACGACGGCGTCGGGGCCCGAGGCGAGAAAGCGGATGCAGTCGTCACGCTCGGGCTCCTGCCAGGCGGTGACCCGCCCATTGGCGTAGTAGACGACGTTGGGCGTGATCTGCGTGAAGGTGCCGAGGCGGGCGTGGCCGCCGGCATGGCGATGGGCCTCCTGCACGAGCGCGGGCAACGCATTGGCGCCGGCGATGCGGGCCGCGGCCGGGCCCACGGCGAGGCCCGTGTAGATGAGGCCCGTCACGGCGAGTGCCGCAATCGCCCGCAGCGGCTCACGCCGCCAGTGCCAGAGGCAGGCTGCGCCGATGATCGGCACGAGGCCCACGAGAGCGGCTGGTGCGGCATCGGTGAGGCCAAAGCGTTCGGCCACGAGCACGGCGGCGGCCGTGATCACGCCACCGAGGGCCAGCGACGCAGTGCCAGCGGCCATCCAGGCGGGATGGGCCCAGAGGCCGCGCTGGGCGGCGGCCACGCCGGCAGCCGCGACCAAGAGGGCCGCCGCGGGATAGGCCGGCAGCACGTAGTTGGGAAGTTTCGTCGCGGATGCCGAGAAGCCGCCCACCCAGACAGCAAGCCACACCATCGCGAGGCTCAGCGCGTGCCTGCAGACGGTTGAGTCGGCCCGTGTCCAGACGCGCCAGGCCGTCACGACGATCGCCAGCGGCAGGAAACATGACCACGGAAAGAAGCCGACGAGCAACGCCAGCGGATGGAGCAGCACGCTGCCCCCATGCCGCTCCATCGGAGCGACGAAGCGGCCAACGTTGTGGATGAAGAAGAAGCCGTTGAGCCACTCGCCGTTGGTGCGGAGCGACACCGCCGTGTACCACGGCGCGGCCACCGCCAGCATCGCCACGGTGAGCACGCCCAGACGCGCTGTCCGGATGGTGTCCCAGGCGGCCGGCACCGCCGCGGCGAGCCATGCTCGTGCGGGGTGGTCGGAGGTGGTCGTGGCATCGACCCGCCGCTGCGTTGCCAGCCACCAGGTCCACGGCAGCACGACGGCGAGCGGGCCCACGAAGCCGATCGGGCCCTTGCAGACGACGGCCAGGCCGAGCAGTCCGCCGATCACCGCCGCGCGGCGCCAGGAGAGCTTTGTCAGGCAGGCCGCCGCATCGGAACCGGCCAGCAAGGCTTCCGCGAAGAGCACCGTGGCCCAGGTCGTGAGGCAGGTCAGGATCGCATCAGGTGTGGCGGCATGCGCCTCGATGCCCACCAGGAGGCAGCCCACATAGGCCAGCGCCGCGACGATGCCCGTGGTGCTGTTGAACCAGCGAGTGCCCGCCCGCAACAGCGCCAGTGCCGTGAGCAGCGTGGCGATCGCGGCTGGCAGCCGTGCCGCGATTTCAGACGTTCCGAAGAGCGTGTAGGAGGCGGCCATGGCCCAGTGCATCAGCACCGGCTTGTCGACGGCGAGTTCGTCGTTGAACATCGGCACGACCCAGTCGCCCGTATTGACCATGGTGCGGGCGATGGCCGCGAAGCGCGGCTCGTCCTCGTCCCAGAACGGCGTGGCTGCGATCCCCACCGCGAGGCTGGCGATCGAGGCGACGAGAACGATGATGAGCGGGCGGCGGTCCTGCATGGATGGCTCCGGGAAATTGCCTCGGGAAACGGTCTTGGAAGAATGTGGGCAAACGGGGGGATGATCAGTTGGCCAACGCGAGCGGGGTGTCGTGCTCCGGAGGTGTGTCGTGTTCCGGAAGGCGACCGAGCAGCAAAAAATGATGGTCGGAGAGGGTCGGCACGCGGGACAGCACACCGCAGCCCGGCGGCAGCGATTCCGTGACGAGCGTTTCCTGGCGGCTGTCGATCACGACGCGGGACCGCGGATGCTGCCGGAGATGGGCGGCGACGTCGTCGGCAGTCTCGAGCTTCTCGATCTGGGCGCCGGTATAGAAGACGAGACTCGGGGGCACGTTCCACAGGCATGCCCACTGGCAGTCGCTTGCCGGCGTGTCGAGCTGCGCGACGAGTGTTCGTGGCCCCTGCTGGCGGCTGAATGATTCGGCGGCGATGGAGGCCATCAGCGTGACGAGCAGGCAGGCGGCAACAGCCATGACGGCCAGCGACCTGGCCCGATAGCCTGCCGACTCGATCCACCAGGCCACCACTGCCGCCGCCAGCGGAATCAGGCCGAGCACGCCCAGCCACTCGCAGCCGGGGGCGAGTCGATTGGCCGCCATCGGCAGTCCGATCGCCAACGCCAGGCCGGCCGCTGCAAGAATCGACCAAGCCACCCGCATCACCAGGCCGAGTGCCTGCTCTCGCCCTCGCGCCATCGTGAGGAACCGCTGCCACGGCACATCCACGCGGCCGTCGGCCCAGTCGGCGAGAAACAGACCGGTGGCGATCGCCAGAGCTGGATAGGCCGGCCAGACATAGCCGGGCAGCTTCGTGCCGGCGCATGAGAAACCGCCGATCCAGACGAACATCCAGCAGGCGAGGAGCTGAGCCGGTGCGCGGCGGGCGTCGGCTGCCGGTGACCGCAGCATGCATGCGAGGTGGACGAGCATCGCGGCCAGCACGATCGACCAGGGAAAGAGGCCGACGGCCACGACCGCCGGGTAATAGAGGATCGAACCGGAGTGGCCCTCCATCGTCGACGCGAAGCGGCCGACGTTGTGAACGAACAAAAAGCCGCGGAGCCATTCGCCATCGGTGCGGAGGGTCACCAAGACATACCAGGGCACCGCCACCACCGCGGCCGCGAGCACGATCGTGAGAGGCCGAAGACCGCCGAGCGTTGCCGTCCACCCGACCTGCGGGCAGGACTGTTTTCGACAGGCGGCAAACAGCAGGAATGCCGTCAACGGGAGGACGAGCCCGACCGGTCCCTTGGCGAGCGTGGCGGCGCCACAGGCTGCCCCGATGCCGATCGCAGACCAGAGCGAAAGTGATGGCGTGCCGACTGGCGGGCTCCCGTCGCCCGCTCGGATGCCGGCGCCACGCACGAAGAGAAAGAATGCGAGTGTCGTGAAGAACAGCAGCGGTGCATCGGGGGTGGCGGCGCGGCCGCCCACTGCGGTCCACACGCAGCTGGCCATGGCCAGGCCGCCGAGGAGGCCGCACGTCGGCCCGAGCAGCCGGCAGCCGATCTGCCAGGTGAGCAGGCACGTACCGACGGTCAGCAGGGCCGATCCGATCCGAGCACCGGTCTCGTTGCGGCCGCAGAGCGTGAATCCGGCGATCTGGATCCAGTTCACCAGCGGCGGTTTTTCGACGCGGAGCCGACCGTTGAACGTCGGCACGACCCAGTCGTGCGAGTCGAGCATGGCCAGCGAGCAGGCAGCATTCTTGGGCTCATCGTCGTCCCAGAGGGCCGGACCGCCCAGCCGGACGAGCAGCACGACCATTGCCGTGGCGGCGACGAACCAACCGTGAAAACGCGTTGCTGGCACGGGTGGAGGGCCTCGGATGGAAGAACGGTGAAAACGGGGCGGGAGAGTAGGGGGGGCAGGCGCGCGGGTCAAGCCGTCCGGACCGCGGTTTTTCCGGGGTTTGAGGCCGGTTGACCGTTCCCACCGGACGGGTATGTTCAAGCGTTCCCACCGGTGAAAACCCCGGGGGTCAGCTGGGAGAAACCCCCTTGGCAGACGACATTGATTCCCCCGAAGACGACGCTGGTGGTTCCAAGGGAGGGGTGCCTCCGCAGGACGGCACCGGGGCGGGCCATGCCGGCGATCACCGGGATGAGGCTGGCGTGCTGCGGGACAATGCGGGCGGACGGCTGGTCGAACAGCCGATCGAACAGGAGCTCAAGGACAGCTACCTGACCTACGCGATGAGCGTGATCGTCTCGCGGGCCCTGCCTGACGTTCGCGATGGGCTCAAGCCCTCCCAGCGGCGGATCCTCGTCGCCATGAACGACTTGAACCTCTCGCCGGGCGCCTCCCGCGTGAAGTGCGCCAAGATCTCCGGCGACACCAGTGGCAACTACCATCCGCACGGCGAGAGCGTGATCTACCCCACGCTCGTCCGCATGGCCCAGGAATGGAACATGCGGCATGTGCTCGTCGACAAGCAGGGCAACTTCGGCTCGATCGCCGGCCTGCCCGCCGCCGCCATGCGATATACGGAGGCGAGGCTCTCGCCGATCGCGGCGATGATGCTCGACGACATCGAACTCGACACGGTCGACTTCGTGCCCACCTACGACGAGCGCAACACCGAACCGGTGGTGCTGCCGAGCCGCTTTCCCAACCTCGTGGTCAATGGCGCCGGCGGTATCGCCGTGGGCATGGCGACGAGCATCCCGCCGCACAACCTCGGCGAGGTCTGCCGGGCGCTCGTGAAACTGATCGACGCGCCGGGCACCTCGATGGCCGAGATTCTCCAGATCTGCCCCGGCCCCGACTTCCCGACCGGCGGGATCGTGATGGGCCGCGAGTCGCTGGCCCGCGGATATCTCACCGGCC
>CANHYS010000172.1 GCA_947464585.1 Planctomycetaceae bacterium
CCCGATGCCGAAGGGAATCCGGCCAACCACATCCACTGCATGTGGCGTGACCGCACCGGTGATTTTGATTTGCCGGCGAAGTAGGCCGCATTGGTTCGCCGGCTGCGGCATGCTCGTCACCGGCGGATTCTGCTACAGGATGCTCTTGGACGAATCGTGCATCGCTCGTGAGTCGCAGAATTCACCGGACTCCTGCGCGTGCCTCCGACCGGCTCCTCAGCATCTGGAGCCGGATGAGTCAAGTTGAAAACTCGCCGGCACGTGATCACAGCGCCATCCGCAATCCCACGTCGTCGTTGCCCTCGACCTTGTCGGTGCCAGGGGCGACCGGGCCGCCGTCATCCTCGCCGTCAGGGCCGATGGAGTAGACGAGCAGCGCGTCGTCGGTCTGCTTCATGACCAGCGGTTGGTCGGCCGTGAAGGGGTCGCGGGATGCGGGTGGCACGAGCTTCGCGGAGAGTTCCTCGAAGGTCATGGGCGTCGTCCCAGTTTCCAGTCGCTGCTTCGTGGCAGCGACGAGGGCGGTGGCGGCCCGCTGCCGGGCGACGTCCTGGGCCTGTGCGCGGAAGACGCCCCCCAGCGCCGGCACGAGCAGCGACGACATCATGCCCGGGCTGCGGTCCCAAAGCTCCTTTTCCATGGCGTCGGTCTTCTTTTTCACCTCCGGGTACGGCTCCGACCCGGCAGCCAGCTGCTGGTACTTCCGCATGATCGACCGGTAGCCCGAAAGGTCGGCCTCGAGGAAGAAGACCCGGTAGAGGAGCGTCAGCGGCAGGACGCGCAAGAGAAACGGCTGCCGTGGCTGATTCGCGAACATCTCGAGGGCATTCGCCACGCCAAACCGACTGTCCGTCATGTCTGCAAACGTCGAGAGCCCAAAGGCCTCCTCGCCGTAGTAATGGCTCGCCAAGGCCGGTGGGGTCGTGACGAGATCGCGGATGTCGGACGAGTCGAGTGCGGCGAGGTCGCTTTTGCGGAGCGTCGGCAGCACCTTCGCGAGCGTTTCGAGGGCCATCGCATCGATGGCCAGACCGACCAGGTTCGAGATCAGGAGCGGTTCGCTGGAGGAATGCCGACCGATCCGCTGGATACGTGCCACATCGTGAAGGGCGTCGGCGGCGTTGCCGTCGGCCGCCTCACGACGGGCGTCCAGCACGAGCAGGCGGGCCGCCGTGCGCAGCGATTGCATCTCGGGCAGCAGCATGTCGATGGACGGTCGCGTCCAGTCCCGCTGGAATCGGCAGGTGTCGCGATCGGTTGCGCGGCGGATCAGTTCGAGCGTGGCGGCATGTCTGGCGAGTGTTTCCGTCACGGCCGGATTGGCCACGTCGATCGTCGTCGCCGTGGTGAGCGGTGAGTTCTCCTCCTTGAGCGTGGGATCGGCGTCGAGTGCCGCGAAGGCCTGCTGGTAGGGTGGGGCGGCGTTCTGCGAGTCAGGCACGACTGGCGGGATGTTGGCCTGCATCAGCTGGCCCGCCTCCAGCCGCAGGTAGGGTGCCTGCGCTGCCACGGCGTTGTCGATGAGGAGGAGCGTGCCAAACGACACGGCCTTGGCCATCACGAAGGCCGCCGCCAGGCCGACGACCGGCCAGCGGGCGGCCAGCGGTACTTGCTCCGACGAAAACCGCAGTGGCGCATAGTTTGCCCGGGCAAGCCCCGCCCAAACGATCCAGATGCCGCCGATGAGGGCCGACAGAAACGTGGCGAGCGTGGGGCCGAACCAGTTGGTCGGCATGGGCTTCCAGAAGGCGATAAATGCCGTGAACGCTACGAACGGCGCGAGCGCAGCGACGGGCGCGCTCCAGGCCACCCCCTCGAGCAGCAGCCTCAGCCATGGTCGCTGCGTCCGCGCCGCTGCGGCCGTGCAAGCCGCCGACCAGAGCAGGCAGGATGCGACGACGAACACGAAGAAGAGAAAATGGCCCATCAGAGGTCCCCCTGCAGGAAAGAGCGAGTATCGAGCACATGGAGTGTATCGAGGTGACGCGGGATGGCAGTGTCATACGGCTGGCCAACGGCCAACTGCACGGCGGGCGGGGGCATGGCGTCGAGCGTGATGCCGGCCGCCTCGGCCCGCTGGGCGAACGAGAGCAGCGGACAATCGGCCGTCGCGCCGACGCGTTGCCGGGAGAGCTCGCTCGACAGTGTCACGACGAGCACGAGTGACAGAGCCGTCGTCATCAGGGCACCGCCCACCAGCCAAGGGAATGTGCCTGCAGGCTCCAGCCGCTGCACGGGCCGGTCGTCGTGCAGCACGGCGTCGACGGCTGCGAGCACCCGAGTCCGTAGTTCCGGAGGCGGTGTCTGCAGTGTGCGATCGTGCAGCATCCGCTCGATGGCTGACCTCGCGGGGTCAAACGGAGTATTCATCGGACGGCCTCAGAGACTGTGATCGTGGTGCGGAGTTTTTCCACGGCATAGCGGTAGCGGCTGGCGGCGGTGTTAATACTCGTGCCGATGACGGCCGCGATCTCCGCGAAGGTAAGGCCACCGTCGACTTTGAGCGCGAGCACCTCCCGTTGAGCCGGGGGCAATCCTGCCACGGCTGCGGTCAACGCATCGTCGGCCAGTTCTGCTGGCTGCGTGGTGAAACGGCCTGTCTCGGCACGCTGCCGCGCCACCGTGTCGATCGCCCGCCGGTCTACGTCCCGCCGCCGCCGCCGTCGGCTGACCGCATGACGCAGCATCGTGAAAATGTAGGCGTCGAGGTCGGTGATCCGGGCGAGCCGGTCGCGGGAGCGGGCCAGCTCCACGAACACATCGTGCACGGTGTCCTCGGCGTCTGGCAGGGAATCGGTCATGGTGCGGGCGGTGTTGAAGAGGCGGACGGCGAGCCGGTCGTAGAGCGCCGCGAAGGCCTCCGGATCACCAGCAGCCAGCTGTTCTCCAAGCGTTTTGGCCACCCGTGTCTCTCCGCCGGTCTGTGCCGCCCACCCCCCAAGGAGCCGCGAAGCGGGCTTTTTTGTCTGCGGCTGGAAGATATCGCTCCCGCGGCCGGAATCGGCTATCCTGCTAGGACAGCGAATCTCCATTGTGCCCTCGAAAACAGCCGCAGGAAACCATGTCAGACGAGACGCCCACGACAGCCGCCCCCGCCGCCAAACCCACTGCCGTCGAGCTGGTCAAGACAGCCAGTAACTTTCTGGCCGGCGACATTGCCAAGGAACTCGTCGACGGCGCTCCGGGATTCGGCAAACCGAGCATCCAGCTGCTCAAGAACCACGGCACCTACCAGCAGGACGACCGTGAGCAGCGGAAGGCCAAGGAGGGCGCCAAGAGCACTCGCGAAATCTCGTTCATGATCCGGACGTGCGTGCCGGGCGGCAAGCTCACGGCCGACCAGCTGCTCGCGGCGATCGATCTCGGCGACGACGTGGGCAACGGCACGATCCGGCTCACCACGCGGCAGTCGATCCAGCATCACGGCGTGGTGAAGGGAGACTTGAAGCCCTTCATGCAGCGGGTCCACGAACTCCAGATGACCACGCTCGCCGCCTGCGGCGACGTGGAGCGGAACATCATGTGCTGCCCGGCCCCGATCCACAATCATCCCGTCCGCGCCGAAATGCAGGCGACGCTCGACAAGCTCGCCAAGCACCTCGCCCCGCGGACACGGGCCTACTACGAGATCTGGCTCACCGATCCCGACACGGGTGAGAAGACGCTCGCGGGCGGCACGTCGGGCGAGAAGGACGTGGAGCCGATTTACGGGCCGACGTATCTGCCCCGGAAGTTCAAGACCGCCTTCGCGCTGCCGGAGGACAACTGCACCGACATCTATGCCAATGACCTCGGCTTCCTCGTCGTCCATGAGAACGGGAAGATCCTCGGCTACAACGTGCTCGCCGGCGGCGGCATGGGCGTGACGCCGAGCGCCGCCAAAACCTTTCCGGCGCTGGCCAAGCGACTCGGCTTTGTGCCCCCCGAAGACGTGCTGGCGATCGCCGAGGCGATCGTGAAGGTGCAGCGCGACTACGGCAACCGCACCGATCGCAAGACGGCCCGGCTCAAGTACACGATCCATAACATGGGGCTCGACGCTTTCCGGAAGAAGGTCGAGGAATACTTCGGCAAGCCGCTCGCTCCCTGCCATCCGGCCGACGTGCACGGCTTCGACGACCACATCGGCTGGTTCGAGCAGGGTGACGGAAAGTATTTCTACGGACTCAATGTCGAGAATGGCCGCGTCCACGACACCGGCGACTTCCGGCTCAAGACGGCACTGCGGCGGATCCTCAAGGACATCAAGCCAGGCGCGCGGATCACGGCCCACCAAAGCCTGCTCTTCACCGATCTGGCGATCACCGATCGGGAGCGGATCGCGAAGATCCTCCATGACCATGGCGTGAAGACTTCCGAGGAAATCTCCACGCTCCGTCGCTGGAGCATGGCCTGCGTGGCGCTGCCGACCTGCGGCCTGGCTGTGGCCGAGAGCGAGCGGGTGCTGCCCGGGCTCATCGACTCGCTCGAGCCGGAGGTGGCCAAACTCGGCCTCTCGCACGACGCCTTCACGGTCCGCATGACCGGCTGTCCCAACGCCTGTGCCCGGCCCTACAACTCCGACATCGGCATCGTGGGGCGGACACTCGGCAAGTACACGCTGTTTATCGGCGGCCGGTTGCTCGGTGACCGGCTCAACACGCAGTACAAGGACGTCGTGCCGTTCGAACATCTCTCGCGGGAGATCACGGCGGTGCTCGCCTGCTACAAGGCGGAGCGACACTCTGGTGAGACGCTCGGCGACTTCTGCCACCGCAAGGGCGTGGACGGCGTCCGCACCTGGGCCGACGAGTGGCTCGCCGGCGCCCGCGGAGCGTGATTCCGCGATCCCGTCGCTTGCGCTCAGGGCTTGTATGCGGAGAGTCGCATAAAAGCCCCCGGCGTGAGCCGGGGGATCCGGTGCCACGGGATCGGCGCGATGCCCCGAACCGTCTCAGCACTCAACCGGATTGCGGGCTATGCCGGGAGGTCGTCCCACATCGGACACCACAGCGGCACCCGCGGGAAGAGTTGCATCGCCAGCTTTTCGGCCACCTGCGTCGAGGCCTTCAGACGGCCTGCTGCCGCAGCCTCGATCGGATCGGACTGTCCGAGCAAGAGCCTCGCCAACTCCTCGTCAGAGAGCGTCAGGTAGCTGCGGCCTGATCGGCCGGCATGCACCGTCGCCTTGCCGTCGGCGACGATGATCGAACCCCGGAAGCCCGGAGCATGGAGGCCAAGTTCGACCGTTTCGCGGATGCCGGCAGCCACCACGCGGTCGGCCACCGCGGGCGCGGTCGCGGTGAGCAACTCGAGCGGCTTGAACACTTTCGCGACGATCATCCGGTCGTTGGCCGACACGAGACTCTCGCCACCGGCAACGGCCTGATGGAGCGGGTCGGCGGCGCTCGACTCGTAGACGATCTCCTGCCGGTCGTTCTCGATGGCCTCGGCGCAGACGCGGGACAGAATCTCACGCTCGAGCCCAGGAAACTCCGGGTCGGCGAACAGCTCCATCACGCGATTGCCCGACTGAACGCAATAGCCCACGATGCGGGCCGTCGTCTCATGGAGGTCATAGCGATCCTGTCCCATCAGCGCGACGATGATCGAGTCAAACGCTCCACGGCTCACCAGCCACCGCGAATACGCCTCGCTCCGGTCGAGCGGCCCGACGAATCGGGCGGCGTTCTGCGTGTAGATTCGCAGAATCGCTGGCAGTTCGACATGCCGCCACTGCCGCATCGTCACCGGCTCGCCGTCACGCTTCGGACCCTCGAGCAGTCGTGACAGGATGGCCGTGGGGCG
>CANHYS010000173.1 GCA_947464585.1 Planctomycetaceae bacterium
AACAACTCCTCAACGGCACGGCGGATATCGGCCTTGTTGGCCTCGGTCACCACCTCGAACGTGTAGGCATTGTGACGGGTGGCCCGATGCATCCCCTTTTCCGTCACGAGAGGACGGAGGATCACATGGTGCGGGGACAACCGCGGAGTGAATGCCGGAGGTGGTGGGACTGGAACAGCCATGGCTTATTTCTCCTTCTTCGCAGCCCGCTTGGCAGGCTTGCGACCCTCGGCACGCTTCGATGCAGCAGGCTTCTCGGCCTTTGCCGCCCCACGCCGAGCAGCAGGCTTCTTACCGGCGGCGGCGGCCTTTCCGACGGCAGCCACCTTGTCAGCTGCCACCTTCGCAACCGACGCACGGAATGCATCGATGGCTGCGGTGGTCATCAACACCGCACGAGGCTGGAGCAACGACCAAGCATTCAGATCTCCGACCGGCGACACCGACACGCCATCGATATTGCGAGCACTCTTCCAGAGCATGTCGTCGTGCTTGGCGGGAGCGACCAACACGGTCTTTTCAGCGATCCCCAACGACTTGAGCAACTTCGCGACGACAGCCGTCTTGGGCGACCCAAGCTCAAGACCATCAACGAGCTTGACCTCGTCGTCGGCCAGCCGGGCTGCCAGCGCCATCCGCGTGGCCGCACGCAGCGACTTCTTCGGCATCCGCCACCCGAAGTCACGCGGACGCTTCGCGAAGATATGACCGCCACCACGACGCGTACCACTTCGCCGCGCACCAGCACGGGCGTTGCCCGTGCCCTTCTGCTTGTAAAGCTTTTTCGTGGAGCCGGCGACCTCGCCGCGATTCTTCGTGCGAAACGTGCCCTGCCGCTGATTCGCCTGGTACATCACCACGGCATCATGCAGCAACTGCTTGTTCACAGCGGGAGCCAACTCGGCAGGGTCGATCTCGTAAGACCCGACCTTCTTCCCGGTAATGTCGTATACGGCAAGATTCACTTGGCACCCGCCTTCTTCTTGGCGCCACCAGCGGGAGCCGGCCCACTGCGACGCTTGACCTTGTTGGTCTGCCGCACCACCACATACCCGCCATTGGGACCTGGCACCGCCCCACGAACGAGCAGGAGATTGTTTTCGAGATCGATCCTCACCAGCTTGACGTTTCGCATGGTGGACCGCTCGTTGCCGAACCGACCAGCCATCCGCTTGCCCTTGAAGACACGACCAGGCGAGGTGTTCATGCCCGTGCCACCCTGATGGCGATGCACCTTCTTGACGCCGTGACTGGCACGCTGGCCACTGAAGCCATGCCGCTTCATCACACCGGCCGTCCCGCGACCCTTGGTGGTGCCGACGATGTCAACAAAGTCGACACCCTCAAACAAGTCGACCGTCAGCACGCCACCGACCTCGACGCCGGGATAGTCCCCGCGGAGTTCGCGAACAAACCGCTTCGGCTCGCAGTCAGCCTTGACGACGGCCGTCACCCCAGCCTCGGCAGCCCGCTTCGCACGGCGGCTATCGAGCTTGGCGACATGACCGCGAACAGACCGGCTGGCCAATCGGCGAGGCTTGTCGAGAAAGCCAATCTGAACGGCCGCATAGCCGTCCCGCTCGACCGAACGCACCTGAGTCACCGCACACGGACCGGCTTCAATCACGGTGACCGGCACCACAGCGCCGTTGGCATCAAACACCTGCGTCATCCCGACCTTGCGGCCAAGGAGGCCTTTCCGACCAGCGGAATCAGCCTTTGTTTCTGCAGCCATATGCATCGCCATCGAGACAGCATCCCATGCAACCAGAAGCATTCCTGCTACCGGCGCTGATTCCATCTCGCGATCACGCTCGAAGCCGTTGGCTGCGGGAGCACCCGGGCAATCTGCCCCGAGCCTTACCCACAACGCCTTCCAAGCATGCCGTGTCGTGCGCTCCTAAAGTGTTGAAAAAGTTGTGAATTGTGTGCGAAATCAAACCCGTGATCCCTGCCCTGCCGCGGCTACCGCGACGAGGCCTTGATCTTGATATCAACGCCGGCAGGGAGGCTCAGCTTATTGAGCGCCTCAATCGTCTTGGCCGTGGCCTGGACGATGTCGATCACCCTCTTGTGCGTGCGAATCTCGTACTGCTGCCTGGCCTTCTTGTCGATGTGGGGACTCGAGAGCACCGTGTACCGTTCGATCCGCGTGGGGAGCGGAATCGGACCGTGCACCTCGGAGTTGGTCCGCTTCGCGGTGTCGACGATCTCCGCAGCGCTCTGGTCGAGCACCACGTGGTCGTACGCTTCCATACGAATTCTGATGATTTCTTGTGTCGGACCGGCCACGAAAAAACTCCAATAACCGAGATCGAAACGGAGAAACAGTCAAAAAAAACGAATACTACAGACGGTTCGGCGGCAGCTCATCGCACGCCCACACAGGCTTTTGAACCCAGTAGGACTGAAGAAAAGCCTCCGAAAAGGCTTTTTTCTGCGTCTTCTTCCTGCGGCCCACAGGCACCGCGGGGAGTCGCTGCGGATGAAGCACGAAATCTATGGTCACCTGTGGCCGGTGTCAACACGCCGCTTTTCCACGGCCAAATACCGCCTTGAACCCCCTTTTCACCGACGGTCATACGAACGCCTCGGCCGTTTCGGCCGGCGCGGGGCCATATTTGAGCGGGGCCATCGTGAAACTGGCCCGTCCCTGGCTCACGCTGCGCACCGCCGCGGAATAGCCGAACATGCTTGCGAGCGGCGATTCTGCCGTCAGCACGTTCATGCCCCCACGAATCTCGGTGTTGGTGATGATTGCCCGTCGCTGCTGGAGATCGTTGATCACGTCGCCCAGGTGATCCTCCGGTACCGTCACCTCCACCCGCATCACCGGCTCGAGAAGCACGGTGCCAGCCTCGCTGAGCATGCGGTCGATGCAGTCGGCCGCGGCCATGCGGATCGCCACGTCGGTGGGCAACGGTTCGGACAGCGGACTCTCCAGCACCACGATTCGCACCGCCCAGAGCGGGCAGCCCTTGAGGCCGCCCCGCTCGGCGCTCTCGCGAACCGACTCCGTCATGATCGCGGCCGCCGAGGCGGCCGCCTCAGACTGCGGAAACCAGCCCTGCTCCACCGTGACAGCCGCCTGATCGTTTGTCGGCTCGGCCCGGATCGTGACCTCGGCCACGAGCGTCTGGCCCGCCACCTGACGGTTGACGCGGCCTGTCACGGTGACGGCCCGGGCGAGCGTTTCCTTGTAGCTCACCCGCGGCTTGTGCACGCGGCAGCGGAGGTTGAAGTCCCGTTCAAGCCTGTGACGGATGACCTCCAGATGCAGTTCTCCCATGCCGGAAATCAGCGTCTGTCCGGTCTCCTCGCTCTCCACGGCCCGGAACGTGGGATCCTGCCGCTTCATCATCTCCAGAACGTCGGCCAGCTTCTTGCGCTCGAGGCTCGTCTCCGGTTCGATCGCCATCGAAATGACCGTCTCCGGAAACTCGATCTGCTCGAGGAGAATGGGGTCGTTCGCATCGCAGAGCGTGTCGCCTGTGATGCTCGACCGGGGGCCGATCACGCCCACGATATCCCCGGCCTCGGCCTGCTCGATCTGCTCCCGGCGGTCGGCCTGCACGTGCCAGAGCTGGGCGATGTTTTCCTTCTTCTGCCGGAGCGGATTCCATGCCCGGCTGCCCGCCTTGAGCGTGCCCGAATAGACCCGCACAAACGAGAGATCGCCATGTTTTTCGGCCACAATCTTGAAGACAAGCCCACAGAAAGGGGCCTTCGGATCGGCCTTCCGCGAGACCACTGCCGGCGCCGCCACGGCCTTCTTGCCAGCGGCGAGCTTGGAAGGATCGATCCCCTCGACCGGCGGCACGTCCGCTGGGCTTGGCAGATACCAGGCCACCGCGTCGAGCACCGGCTGCACGCCGATGCAGTCGAGCGCCGAACCGCCCAGCACCGGCACCACCTGCCGGCGAATCGTCGCCTGCCGAATCGCCTTCCGGATCACCTCCACAGGGATCGGCGCGTCGCCGAGGGCCAGTTCGGCCAGCTCTTCGGAGAAGTCGAAGAGCGTTGAAACCAGCTGCTCCCGCCACTCCGCCGCGACGTCGGCCAGCTCGGGCGGGATCGGTGACTTCGTCGCCTGAGCGGTGCCGGCACCGCCCGCCAGGGCATCCTCTTTGGAGGGAAAGGTCAGCAGCTGCATCTCCACCAGATCGACGAGACCGCGAAAAGGATCTTTGACATGGGGCGGCCCGAGGCCCAGCGGCACCTGCAGGATCAGCGGCCGGGCGGCCAGCCGCTCCCTGATCTGCTCCACGGTACCGAAGAAATCAGCCCCCTCGCGGTCGAGCTTGTTGATCAGCGCGATCCGTGGCACGCCGTATTTGTCGGCCTGTCGCCAGACGGTTTCGCTCTGGGCCTCGACCCCCTCGCGGGCGGAAAACACCACGACCGCCCCGTCGAGCACCCGCAGACTCCGCTCCACTTCGGCCGTAAAATCGACATGCCCGGGCGTGTCAATCAGGTTCACCGTGACATCCTGCCAGCGAAACGTCACCGCGGCGGAATAGATCGTGATCCCCCGCTCCTGCTCCTCGGGGTCGAAGTCGGTGATCGTGGTGCCGCGGTCCACGTCGCCGAGTCGATGGCTCGTCTTCGTGAAAAACAGCAGCCGCTCGGTGAGCGTGGTCTTGCCCGCATCGATGTGGGCGATGATCCCGATGTTGCGAATCTTTTCCAGTTGCCGGCTCATGCCGCTGCCTCCATCACATCTTTTCGACGGTGCCGATGCCGAGGAGCTCGAGTCCTTGGCGAAGAATCCGCCCCGTGAGATCGCAGACCGCCAGACGGCTGTTCCGCTCGTCCCCCTCGGCCTTGAGGACCGGCAGGGCGTCGTAAAAGCTCGAGTAACAGCCGGCGAGTTCGTAGAGCCAGGCCGTCAGCCCGTTCGGCCGATAGTCGATCTCCACGTCCTCGAGAGCCTCGCCGAACCTCACCAACTCCAGCGCCAACGCCCGCTCCTGCGGCGTCGAAAGCGACACGGACTCCACCGACTGCCGCAGCGCTGCGCGGTCGATCCCGCCCTTCGAGAAAATGCCCTCGACCCGCGCCACCGCATATTGCATGTAGGCCGCGGTGTTCCCGGTCAATTGCAGCATCTTGTCGAAGCTGAAGACGTAGTCGGTGGTGCGGTTCTGCGAGAGGTCTGCGTATTTGATCGCCCCCATGCCGACGATTTCAGCCACGTGTCGCTGCTCCCCAGCATCCAGAGCGGCAGCGGAACGGCCTTGGTCGCCGTCGCCAGCGGACTGGGTCTTGTCGCCGGCGTGCTGCATCCTGCTCGCCCGCTCCACCCCCTCGTCGAGTAGCGATTCCAGGCCGACGGTGTCGCCTGCCCGCGTTTTGAATGGCTTTCCGTCCTCGCCCAGCACGGTGCCGAAGGCGACGTGGACGAGTTCCACGCCATCGATCCGCTGCCGATCGCCGCAGCCCCACAGCTTCGCCGTCGCGAACAGCTGCTCGAAATGCGGCCCCTGCCGGCTGTCGACCACGTAGAGGATGCGGTCGGGCTTCCAGTGCTCCATCCGCCACTTGAGCGTCGCCAGGTCGGTCGTGGCGTAGAGAAACGCCCCGTCCGCCTTGCGGATGAGGAACGGGGGCGCATCCTCGCCGCCCAAGAAGATGCCGATCGCCCCGCGGCTCTCCCGGGCCCGCACGGCCGGATCAGCCATCAGCTCCGCCACCACGCCCGCCAGCATGGGCTGAAAGAAGCTCTCACCGAGGGCATGGTCGAACGAGACGTGCAGACGCGAGAAGATGCGGTCGATCTCGGCGCG
>CANHYS010000174.1 GCA_947464585.1 Planctomycetaceae bacterium
ACGAACTGGTAGCGGCTACCGTCGGCGTTGATCGCGCTGAGGAACTGCGGGATGACGGAGTCTGACTTCGCCCGCACCTCCTGGATTGCGACGATGTCGAACTTGCGGACCACCTTGGTCAGCACGTCGACCACCTGCGGCTTGGCGATCTTCGACTCGCCGAACACCTGGATATTGAAGCTACAGATCGTGATGGAGTCGGTCGGCTTGCTGCCGGCCGGCCCGGAAGCGGGCGCAGCGGCGGGGGCCGCGGTAGGAGCGCTCGCCGGAGCCGCTGGCAGCGCGGGGGGCAACGCCGCCTGCTGCGGAACGACCTGTGGCTGCAACGTCGGCGTAGGCAACGCGGGCGCTGGTGGAAGCGTCGGCATCGGTGGCAGCGCCGGCGGTGGAGCGAGCGCCGTCGACGCGGCCGGTATCGGAAGCGGCACGGGCAGTGGCAACGGCAGCGACGCCGGAGCAGGCACGGGCGCGGCGTAGGCCGTCACCGGCGGAGGCACGTACGTGGGCAGGGGCGCATACGCAGGCACCGACGGAGTCGCGTACACCGGCAAAGGCGGCGGCAACGACACGGGCAATGGGGGAGCCAATGACACCGGCAGGGGCGGCGGCAACGCCGCGGACTGATAGGCGGGCGGGACTGGCGCGGCCGGAGGTGTGTAGGCCGGAGGTGTGTATGGCGGAGGCGAGTACGCAGCCACCGGTGGCCGCACGTATGCCGGTGCCGGAATGGCCACGGGCATGGGCGGGGAGACAGGTGCGGCGATGGGGGCAGGAACATCGTGAATGGCGAGTGACTTCAGAGCGATCGGCGCAGTCGACGCGGGCGCATACGAGATCGACACGAGCGGCGGCGAGGCCGGCCCCGGCAGGCTGTGCGGCACTGCCGCGGAGGCTGTCGGAGGCGCTTGGGAAATCGGTAACTGGGTGATCGGCACGAGCCGAGGCAGCGGTGCCTGCACTGCCATGTCGATCCGGACGAGGCGGGCTGACGACTCAGCAGCCTCGATCGCGACCGGATCGAATCCCGACGACACGGCCATCGCCGTTGCGACAAGGCAGACCGCGATCAGGCGTGTACGGATCCTGTTCCCCATGGCTTCCTTATCGGTCGCCAGAGGGCTGATTCGTGCGAGTTAACCGCCGATCGCCTGAAGGGCCTCGTTGGCCAGACGGGCCAGTCGTTCGTCTCCCTGACCGGCAGCCCGTTTGAGCGTTCCCCGGGCCGCACCGGCCGCAGGACCGATCTTGCCCAGTGCCCAGGCCGCCCGCTGCCGCACCGACAGATCGGCCGACGACTCGACAGAGGCCACCAGCACCGCCACCGCCTCTGCCGCACTCTTCCCAGATCTCCCCAGGAGCGTAATCGCCCAATAAGCCGCCAGAGGATCAGCGCTGTCGACGAGTTTGATCAGTGTGGGGATGTCCGCGGCCAAAGGCGGCCCGAGATCCTCGAGCGCCGCCACGGCAAACTCTCGAACGCGGTCGTCGGCATCGCCGCAGGCCGTCACGAGCTGCGCCGCTGCTACCGCGGCATCCTCGCCAGCCTGGGAAAGCTGTTCCGCGGCCGTGGCACGCTGCCCGGCATCGGTCGAAGCAAGCTGCTTGCTCAAAGCCGCCACATCCGGACTCGCTGCATCGCCCATCATCGCATCTCCGACATCGTGTTGAAGGACTACGGCGCCGCGACCTTCCAGAGCACCGTCTCGCTCCGCAGATAAACACTTCCATCGGCCACGGCCGGCGTCGCCGTGAATATGCCAGGCAGTTCGTTCTCGGCAATAATCTTTGGCTCACCATCAGTCGAGACGAGGAACGTCTTCCCTTCCTTGTTGGCGGCAATGATCGTCGTACCAGCGAGGATTGGACTGGCCCAGAACGACCCGGCGAGGCGAACCTGTCCGCGGAGCCGACCGTCGACCGCGTCGCCGATACAGAGCACCCCGGCCCGGTTGATGCAGGCGATCGAGTCGCCCCAGGCCAGCGGACTGGCGATGCCACAGGAGAGCTTGGTCGACTTCCATGCCGGCTTGGCATCGGCTGCCGTCGGCGACACGGAAGCGATCCCGTCCGCCGGCACGCGGAGCATCGATCCAGATTCCGTCGTCATGGGAATGGCTGAACACTCGCCCTTCCACGACCAAACAGTCTTTCCGTCGGACACCCGGTGGAGGTTCAATCCGTGCGGTCCTTGCAGAAGCACGCATGCTCCGTATTCGGGCGTCGCCAGCGGCAAGGGCGACGACCAGCTGGCGAACTTCTCACGCGGCACGATCCAGCGGTCTTCTCCGGTGGCGGCATCCACTCCCAAGGCGAAGGCATCGCCCTGGCAATCGATCTGCACGACGGCCGTGCCGTCGACGATCCGCGGGCTCGATCCCATCCCCACGTCGTTGCCGCTCCGCGGATGCTCGACCGCGAGGTTTCGCTGCCAGAGCAGACGGCCTGTGAGATCGACGGCGAATAGATCGCACGATGAATAGAGGGCGACGATCCGCTTCCCGTCGCTGGCGGGAGTGCCGGCGGCCACGGCGCTCGTGGGATGCGCGAGCGTGCGGCCCGTGGCCCAGAATCGCCGATGCCAGACGGTGCGGCCGCTCGCCTTGTCGAATGCGAGGATGTGCAACTGATCCTGTCTGGCGCCGCCTGAGGCCGTCACGACCACGAGATCCCCCACCACGATCGGACTCGACGCCCCCCTGCCGGGCAAATCGGCCTTCCACGCAATCCCGTCGGCCTCGCTCCAGCGCGTGCGAATCGCCTGATCCGTCGCCGCGCCACGGCCACGTGGCCCGAGAAACTCCGGCCAGTCAGCCGCCGCAGCCGTCACGCTCCAGAGCATCACGCTCAGCACCATCACCAGTCGTCGCGTTGTCAGCATCATTCAGGCACCTTCTCCTGTGCGGGCTGCGTTGCCAGCGGCGAGCCGATCGAATCGCAAATCCGCAGCTGAAACTTCCAGTCCCCGGCCCACGACTCGGTCTGTTCGTTCTGGCAGCACTTCACCATCACGGTATTCGTGCCCTCGCGAAACTCTGCAGTCGCCACATACTGATCGATCGCCTCGGAGGCGTGATAGATTTCGTGGGCCATGACGGGCTTGCCGTTCACCCACACCGCCACGGCACACGGGCTGCCGATCCGCACCTCGGCCGACCCGCTCCGCGGCATCACCACATCAGCCACGGCGTAGGCGAGTACGCCCTTCTTCGTTGCGATGGCGGCGTTGAGGTCGATTGCGCCGTGCTTGTCGGCCGACGCGACGGCCTTCCACTGAGCAGTCTCAGGCCGCGTGGGCAGCGCGGCCTCCGGTGGATAGGCCTTTGCAAACCCAGCCCCCTTGGCATTATCGAACGCCTCGCTCACCCGCCAGTTTCGCACGAAGCCAAGCACAAGGGCGAGGTTCACCTTCTCACCATGCTCGGAGAGCCAGCCCGCGATCTGCTCGATCTGGTCGACGTCGCGGGCAGCGGCAAGACACTGGCGATGCGTGGCCTTCTGCGCCGTCTCGTCGGCGGCCGCCACGGCGGCCAACTGCTTCTCAACCGCCTCGCGACGCAGGTCGAGCGCCGGATCATCGAGCATCCCATCGAGCAGGCCCTCGGCCCGAGACGGATTGCGATCTTTGACCCAGCCGAACGCGAGCGTCCGCACCCGGGCTGGCTGCTTCCGGTCAGCCACCACCGCCGTGAGTGCGTCGGCCGAAAGCGAGTCGCCCGCCCGATCGACGGCCCGTTCGAGACTGCTGCGGAGCCAGTTACCACCAGCCGGCGTGGCATCCGCAAACGCCGCGAGGCAGGGCACAATCCAGTCAGCGGGCATGGCCGCGATCCGATCGGCCTGCTGTGCCAGTGCCGCCTGCCCGCGTGAGCCACCAGCCGCTCTGGCAAGCTCAGTCGAGATCGCCACGGCCTCGGCAACGCTCTGCGGCGCCTCCGCAGCCAACACGTTCGTTCGAATCAACACCAAGGCCACGATGGCCAAACCGAACCAAATCGTGGCCCGCACTGTCGCCTGACTCATGGTGAATCCCGCTCGTTTCGAAATGCTTCCATCCAACAGCCACCTTCACGACCCGCGACATTCTACCGCGCTGGCATCGTTCAGCGGTGCCGCCCGATCCGGCCGATGAACAGCGAGTTCCAACTGCCACCGGTGGGGTGAGTGCGTGCCCGCTCCACTGTGACCGCAAATCCCCCCTGCCCCATCCGCTCCACGAATGCCGGATCGGCATCCGCCGACCAGACAGCGAGGCAGCCATCGGGCCTGAGTGCCGACCGAATCATCGCCAGTCCGGAGGTGGAATAGAGCCGGCTGTTCGTCGCCGCGGTCAGGCCGCTCGCGCCGTTGTCGACGTCGAGGATGATCGCGTCGAACTGGCCGCGGCTCTTCTTCAGCACATCGACCACGTCGCCGGCGACGACTTCCACACGCGGGTCGGCCATCGCGTCGGCAGCGAGTTTGTAGTCGGGCGTCTGGTTCCACCGGATCACTGCCGGCATCAGTTCGACGACGACGACCGTGGCGTCGGGCCCCAGGTTTTCCAGGGCGGCCCGCAACGTAAACCCCAGCCCCAGGCCACCGATCAGCACCCTCGCTCCAGACGACCTTTCGCGCACATGGGCGCACGCGAGTTCCGCCAGCTTCTCCTCGGAGTGATGCTGCCGCGTGGACATCAGTTCCACGCCGTCGACCCGGATCATGAACACGCCGTCGTGCTCATGGAGCGTCATCGGCCTGCCGTCGGGGGTGGTCGCCTGATCGAGCAGGATCGTCTTCTTCATGCCGGATTACTTCATGGCACACTGTTCATGCCACAACTAAGGCCTTTGCACCGGCATCAGCTCCATGTCCCGCGGCTGGCCGCCAGACGACACGCTGACGATCCGCGACCGACCCGCGAATACTTGCATGGGAGCGGTGAAGCGGCTGCCATTTGTGCCGACGGTCCACGACGCCTTGGACGACGCATTCAGCGTGGTGCGATCGACGGTGCCCGTGATCGGCTGAATTGTGCCGGAGAGCGTGTCGTAGAAGTTGCCCTTGATCGCCCCCTGTCGATCGACGGCCAGCTGCTGGTAGTTGTGTGCCTGAGCGGTGTCCTGCGTGCCCGGTGGCACGACGGCAAACACACCGAGCGGCAGCCAGTCGGAATCGGCCGGACCGACCGCATTCTGATGGCCCGCCGGCAGCACGAGCACGCTCTGCAGACCATCGGCACCGATGCCAGCTCCGCCGGCAGTTGCCACGGCGCCGCCCTTGTCGGCCGCAGTGCCTGCCGCCATGACAGGCTGGACCGGCTGTCCCATCCAGGCGGTGATCGTCGCCACGTCGGCGGTCTTCCACCAATCGGTCGTTGACTTCGCGGGCCGCCATGCCTGCGGATGCTTGGCATACCAGTCCGCCGTGAACGCGACCGACTCGGTGGCGGCGGGCGTTGCGGCCGCGACGGTCGGTTGACCTGCGGGAGACTGAGCCGGCGTGGGCCGCGGGGCGGGAATCTGTTCCGGCGCGGGTGCGGCAGGCTTTGCCGCCGCTGCAGTGGTTGGGCCGGGCTTCGCTGTTGCTGCCGATGCTGCGGCCGTCGGAGCGGGAGTTGCTGGCGTCGGCATCCGCGGCGGCGCAGCTGGGCTCGCTGCTGCAGGCTGCCGACCTGCCACGCTCGGCGCACCAGGCGCGACCACCGGGCCGGGCTGGAGCAGCATTCGTCGCCGCGGCCGCGGGGCCGGCCCAACGACGACCGGCGCGGAACCGGGCACGGGCACGACGATGGCCTCTGCCC
>CANHYS010000175.1 GCA_947464585.1 Planctomycetaceae bacterium
AGGGAGCGCCGCCTGTGCCGACTGCCACAAGCATGCTTTCGAGGTCTGGAAGGAGACTGCCCACGCCACGGCGCTTGCCACACTGGAAGAGCAGAAGCCCCGACGGGATGGCGATCCCGAATGCCTCTCATGCCATGTCGTCGGCTGGGCACCCCAGCGTTACGAACCCTTCGAGGGTGGCTTTGCAGGCATGAAGGTCACGCCCCATCTGGCCCACCAGGGCTGCGAAAACTGCCATGGCCCAGCTGCCGCGCATGCCGCCGTCGAACGTGGCGACGTGCGGGCGAGCGTCACGGAGCGTGATCGCTTGCGAGGCGAACTGGCGATGTCGATCAAGACTCCCGAGGGCAAACAGAAGGCCGTCAACAACTGCCTGGAGTGTCACGACCTCGACAACAGCCCGCAGTTCGACTTCGACACCTACTGGCCGCAGGTGGAGCATCCGACTCCGGCCGCGGAGGCCGACAAGGCCAAGTGAGGCAGACGGAGCCACGCTGACGAGAGGTGCGGTCCCTCATGGCCGCTCGGCGATAGAAGACTGCCGCAGGAACGCAAGAAGGTCGGCCATGTCATCGGGCTTGATCGCGGTCTCGAGCCCTTCGGGCATGAGCGACACATTGGTCGCCCGCAGGCTCTCGATCGTGTTGCGGAGGATCGCCCGCTCGCCAACGTACGCCTGGCAGGACAATCCGGACTGCAATCTCTACAATGCCGGCGGATTGCCCGCCTCGCCCTTCCGGACCGACGACTGGCCGGTTCCCACTCTTTGTGGGCATTCTCGACCAGGTCGATGAGGCCGAAGTGCTCGTCCTCTTCGCCTGCACGCTCTCCCACGGAAACAAGAACGATGCCCGGTTCCGGAAGCAATCACTCGCAAGCCGGCAGCCGGAATCGTTGCAAGCTCGAGGTCCACTGCGTCGAGACTTGTACCGATCCGGCGGCGACCTCCTGCTGGCGGCATTGCCTCGTTCTGCTTGCGTTCGGCATGACGGCATCGGCACGGGCCGTTGACTTCTCCCATGATGTCGTGCCCATCCTGCGGGTGCACTGCGGCCAGTGCCACACGGGCGATGCCCGCCAGGGGGGCTTTTCGATGAACACCCGCGAGTCCACGCTCGCCGGGGGCGACTCAGGCACGCCCGGCTTCGTCGAAGGCAGTGCCGACGCGAGCGAGATCATCGCCCGCGTCACGAGCACCGACCCCGACTATCGGATGCCGAGCGAGGGCGACCCGCTGCCGGCCGAAGCCATCGCCGTGCTGAAACAGTGGATCGACACGAAAGCGGCCTGGGAGGCGGGCTTCGCCTTCAAGGGCACGGGCTGGGAGCCGCCGCTCGCCCTGCGGAAGATCGAACTGCCGCCGCCCCAGGATGGCCGCGAGAATCCCGTCGACCGGATCATCGACGCGTTGTGGCGGGAGCGGGGCATCACGCGTCCGCCGCAGGCCGACGATCGCACGTTCATCCGCCGCGCGAGCCTCGACCTCGTCGGCCTCATGCCGGCCGCCGACCGCGTCGAGGCGTTCGTCGCCGACGCGGATCCTGCCAAGCGGGGCCGGCTCGTCCGCGAACTGCTCGACGACCGCATTGCCTACGCCGAACACTGGATGACGTTCTGGAACGACCTGCTGCGAAACGACTACACCGGCACGGGCTTCATCACCGGCGGCCGCAAGCAGATCACCGGCTGGCTCCACCGTTCACTCGTGGAAAACAAGCCGTATGACCGATTCGTCCGCGAACTCATCGCACCCTCCGAGGAATCGCGGGGGTTCATCGACGGGATCGTGTGGCGGGGGACGGTCAACTCCAGCCAGACGGTGCCGATCCAGTTTGCGCAGAACATCGGGCAGACGTTCCTGGGCATCAACCTCAAGTGCGCGAGCTGCCACGACAGCTTCGTCGATCGCTGGACGTTGAAGCAGACCTACGACCTGGCCGCCGTCTATTCCGCCCAGCCGCTTGAGCTGCACCGCTGCGACAAGGCGACGGGCACGATGGCCGCGCCGGGCTGGTTGTTCGCCGAGCTCGGGCAGGTCGATCCCGCGCTTCCGCCGGCTCAGCGGCTGGAACAGCTGGCGGCGGTGATGACGAAGCCGGAGAACGGCTGGTTGTCACGGAACCTCGTCAACCGGCTCTGGCATCGTCTCATGGGCCGCGGGCTCGTGCATCCCGTCGACAGCCTGCGGACGCGGCCCTGGAGCGAGGATCTCCTCGAAGCGCTGGCCGGCGATCTCGTCGCCGGTGGCTGGGACATGAAGCACGTGCTGGAGACGATCTGCACGTCGGAGGCGTATGGGGCCGCCACGCCGGCGGTCGAAGGGCAGACGCAGGGAAGCGACTACGTCTTCAAGGGGCCGCTGCCGCGACGGATGACGGCCGAGCAGTTTCTGGATGCCGTCTGGACGCTCACGGCCGCGGCGCCGACGATGCCCGACGCGAAGGTCGCCCGCTTCGTGCGAACCGCAGGCACACCGGAGCCGCAGCCGGTGGCCAGGTGGATTTGGTCAAACGCCGAGGCTGCCTCGCCGCCTTCGGAAAAGCTCGCGTTCCGCGGGACGTGGAAGCTGCACGCAGCGGCGACGCACGTGAGCCTCATCGTGACGGCCGACAACGAGGCGACGGTCTTCCTCAATGGCAAGAAGGTCGCGGAGAGCAACGAGTGGACGCAGCCGGCGACAGCGATCGCGACGGGCGACGCCAAACAGGGTGACAACCAGATCGTGGTCGTGGCAGCCAACGGCAAGGCCGGCGGCCCCGCCGGCGTGCGGGTCGAGCTTCGCGGCCGCCTCGCCGACGGCTCCGACGTGGCCTTTGGAACCGATGCATCCTGGGAATGGACGGCGACGCTTCCCGACGCGAAAGGAAAATACCCGAAGGACAAGCAGCCGACCGACTGGCAGCCGGCCGTCGTGGCGGCTGATCCGGGTGTCTGGGCCGCAGGTGACTCGGCCTTCGTTCAGGCGGTGGAGGCGGGCACCGTCACCGGCAGCCTGCCGATGGTGCGGGCGGCGATCGTCAAAGGTACGGCGCTGATGGCCGCACTCGGCCGCCCCAACCGCGACCAGGTGGTGACGAGCCGGCCGGCCGATCTGACCACGCTCGAGGCGATCCAACTGGCCAACGAGCAGTCGCTGGCCAACACGCTGGCACGGGGTGGCGGACCGATTCTCGCGGCCCACGGTCCCGAGGTGGATACAATCGTGGCATGGATGTTCGGTGCCGCACTCGCCCGCCCGGCGACGCCCGCCGAGGCCGCGGCGGCCCGCGAATTGCTCGGCGACAAGCCAACTCCGGAGAGTGTCGCCGACTGCCTCTGGGCCATCGTCATGCTCCCGGAATTTCAGCTCATTCGGTAACAGAATTCGCCGCGAAGAGCGTTCACCTCCGACCGATCCCACTGGGAGCGACACCATGTTCACCCGCCGCGACTACCTCAAGAACCTGGCCGCCGCCGCGACGGCGACGCTCGGCCTCCCGGAGCCACGCGCCCGAGCCAGCGACGGCGCGGCGATCACGCATCCCACGCCGACCGCCGATTCGGTGATCGTGCTCTGGATGGCTGGCGGCATGGCCGCTCCCGACACGTTCGATCCGAAGAAGTACAAACCCTTCGAGCCCGGCCTCGCCGTGGCCGACGTGATCAGCACGTTTCCCTCGATCCCCACCGCGCTGGACGGCTGTCGCATCGTGGATGGCCTGCCCGAGATCGCGAAGGTGCTCGATCGGGCCACGCTCATCCGCTCCCACGTGCAGGCCGATCTGGGCGCGATCCTCCATTCCCGCCACCAGTATCACTGGCATACCGGTTACATTCCGCCGCAGACCGTGGCCTGCCCGCACATCGGCGCCTGGATGAGCCGCGTGCTGGGACCGCGGAATCCGGTGATGCCGGCATTCATCAACATCGGCCAGCGGCTGGAGGGCATCGGCGAGAACGAGGAGATCAAGGCCTTCACCACGGCCGGCTTCTTCGGCAGCGAATACGGGCCGATGAACCTGCCCTATCCCGAGCAGGCGGCGTTGGCCGTGCGGCCGCCAAAGGGCATGGATCCGAGCCGGTTCGCGTCCCGCTACGCGCAGTTCCAGAAGCTCGTGAAGTCGGGGCCGCACACCGAGTTCACCAGCGACTACCACCAGGAGTCGATGCTGCGCAGCATCGACAACGCCCATCGGCTGCTCGGGGCGAAGGAGCGCGACGCCTTCGATATCACGCAGGAGCCGCAGGAGGTGCTCGAGCAGTACGACATGGGGGGCGACGACGGCCGGTTCGGCCGCGGCTGCCTCCTGGCCCGCCGGCTCGTCGAGAACGGCGCCCGCTACGTCGAGGTGACGACCGAGTACATCCCGTTCGTCCATTGGGACACGCATGACCGCGGCCACGAGACGGTGGAACGGCTCCATCGCGTGATCGACCGCCCGATCGCCACGCTGATCCGCGACCTCGAGTCGCGTGGCCTGCTCGACCGCACGCTCGTGGTGATCGCCAGCGAGTTCAGCCGTGACATGATCATCGAGGGCAAGCCGGGCGGTGCCAATGCCGGCGACCAGGCAAGCTCTCCCAAGGACTTCCTCAAACTTCCAAACCACTATGGCCAGCACCGCCACTTTACCGGCGGCTCGACCGTCGTGCTCTTCGGTGGCGGGATGAAGCGAGGCCTCGTCTACGGGAAGACCGCCGACGAACGGCCCTGCGTGGCGATCGAGAATCCGGTCACGATCTCCGATCTTCACGCCACGCTGTTCACCGCCATGGGCATCAGCCCGAAGACGGTGTACGACATCGAGAATCGGCCTTTCTACGCCACCGAGGACGGGAAGGGTAAGCCGGTCGAGGCCGTGTTTGCCTGAGGACGGGCGACGGTGTTCTCTGCCTTCTTCTTGCCGGGGGTTTCAGTGCAGATGAACATGCAACCGACCATACACCTGATGATGTTCGGTGGTGTTGTGCTGGCCTGTTGGCTCGCGGCCAGCTTGCGGACCGTCCAGGCAGAGGACGGCATGCCGGCGCCGGTCGCCCACTGGACGTTTGACGAGACGGGGGCCGAGGGCCGCGATGCCATCGGCACGCACCACGGCACCGTTCACGGAGCCACGTCGCACCCCGGCAAGGTGGGCCGCGGCCTGCTCTTCGATCGCAGCCGACGCGACCATGTGGAGGTTCCCCACGCGGCCGATCTGGAACTCGCGACGTTCACGGTGTCGGCCTGGGTGTGGCTCACGAAACCGCCCACCTATTCCGGGATCGTCGGCACGCGGCAGGGTGGGGCCATGCTCTTCGATGTGAAGGTCAATACGGACAAGGTGCATGGCGACATCGGCGATGGCAGTCGGTGGATCGAGACCAAGGTGAACTTCTACAAGGACGACGTCGGCACGAATGGCCAGGGTGGCGACCTCGAGCTCGAACGGTGGTATCTGGTCACGTTCGTGATCGACGCTGGCCATGGCGAATGCCGGCTCTACCTCGACGGCGATCGCAAGAAGACGATTCCGTTCAGCGGCCAGCCGAAGTTGCTCGAGCCCGGCCGCGTGCTCCGAATCGGCGATACGGGGGCAGGCGAGTTCATGGATGGCGTGATCGACGACGTCCGGATCTACGCGGAGGCACTCACCGACGCTCAAGTGACCGCCCTCGCCGGCCGGTGAGGATGGAGCAGCGGCTGGCGGTCGCGGGCCGCGGCGGACGGCTTTATCCAAGGCCCGCTAGCCCAACTGGGCCAGCGCCTCGTCGGGGATGTTGAAGTTGGCGGCCACGCTCTGCACGTCGTC
>CANHYS010000176.1 GCA_947464585.1 Planctomycetaceae bacterium
CGGGCTTTGCCGGCGTCGGCGGCGGTGAGCTTGAGCCCCCCCGCAATCCAGGCGGCGACCAGTTCAACCTTCGCAGTGGCGATCTTTGGCGAGTCGGGAGGCATCGGCGACTCGCTGCCGATGTGGGCCATTGCTCGGTAGAGCGGGCTATTTTCCGGCACCCCTGGCACCACCGCCGGACCGGAGTCGCCCCCCTTCTCGAGCGCAGCGAGACGCGTCACGTCGAGACCGGCACTGGTCTTGTCGGCACGGTGACACTGTGCGCAGTGCTCGCGAAGGATCGGCAGGACGTGCTCATCGTAGTGAGGAACTTCCCCGCTCGACTCCGCCACGACGGAGCCGATGACCATCAGCGAGACAATGAAACTGCGACGCATATAAGTCATGATCGTTGGGGGTTAATGATTGAAGAGAAACTCGGCGGAGTTGAGCACGGCCCAACAGGTGTCTTCGAGCGCCTGAAGAGGCTTGTCGGGCGTGGATGCCAGCCGCTCCTCGAACGCCTGAAGTTCGCCGGCCGTCGGATCGCGGGCCAGCGCCGTCTGGAATATTCTTCGTGCAGCCGCCTGCGGCGAGCCTTCGCTGGCGAGCCAGTCTCGTATCCGTCCCCCCCGCTCGATGGCCTGGGAGACCGTGTCGCCGTTGACCAGTTCCAATGCCTGCGCGAGCGTCGGCTGCGTCTTCACCTCGCAGGTGCAGGGCGTGCCGCGGGACGATCGGCCGAACGTGGTGAGGAAGGTGTTTGACACGTTGCCGTCGGCAATCTGCACAGCCCGAGTCTCAGGCCGCTCCATATAGAAAGCAGGACGACTGCCGGTGACCTGCGTGATCGTGTCCCAGACAACTTCTGCACCCGGCCGACGCGGCAGACACCGCCCGTAGTTGCGGCGGTCGCCGGCATTCGTCTCGTTCGGCACCGCGGAGAGCTGGTAGGTGCGGGAATTCAGGATGTCGCGGATCAGGGCCCTCTGGTCGAAGCCGCTTTCCCGCAGTCGGCCCGCCAGCGCGTCGAGCAGCGCGGGATTCGAGGGTGGGTTCGAGATGCGGGCATCATCGACCGGGTCGATGATGCCGACGCCGAAAAAGTGGTGCCAGAAAATGTTGGCAAGGTTGCGGGCGACAGTCGTGTTGTCGGCGGATGTCAGCCAGTCGGCGAGCACGGTCCGGCGGTCGCGGTCGCCGGTCGGAGGAGCCTCGCCACCGAGAAATTTCGGCTCCATCGGCTTCTTGCTGACCGGGTGAAGCATTTCGCCGGCCGCCGACTCGTAGATGAACATATCCTGCGGATCTTCCATCCTCTTCTGCTTCACGCGGGCGAAGAAGGCGGCGAAGTTGTAATAGTCGTTCTGCGTCCAGCGGTCGAAAGGGTGGTTGTGGCACTGGGCGCATTGCACCCTCGCCCCGAGAAAAAGCTGGCTCATGTTTTCCATGAGCACCTTCGAGTCGCGCTCGCGGTAGAAGTTGGTCGCCGGATTGGCGATCCAGGCTCCGCTGGTGGCGATCAGGTCGTGAAAGATCTGGTTCACGGGGACGCCGGCGGCGATCTGTTCCCGCATCCAGCGGTTGTAGTGGATGGTTGCCTTCTGCACACTCGCCGAGGCAGACACGATGCTGCGGGCCTGCAATCGCTCCATCCACTTCATGGTCCAGAGATCGACGAACTCCTCCCGGGCGAGCAGCGTGTCGATGAGCGCGGACCGTTTGGCGGGGGAGTCGTCTGCCAGGAACGCGGCCAGTTCCTCGCGCGACGGCAGGATGCCGATCGTGTCGATGAAAACGCGGCGGATGAACGTGCGATCATCGCAGATGTCGCTGGGCAGAATGCGCAGCTTCTTCAGTCTCGCCATCACGAGTTCATCGATAAAGTTGAACGGCTGGGGATACTCCTGACGGAGATCGTGGTTGGGCACGACGTCGACCCGAACTCCAGTGATGAAGGCTGGCAGCCGCACAGATAAGAAGACCTCACCCTTCGAGTGGCTCACAACCGTTCCCGAAGGGTCGACCGAGGCGACCGCCGGATCGGACGATTCCAGGATGGCCAGGTGGGTGACGTCGCGTTGGGTGCCGTCGGAATAGTCGCCAATGGCGATGATCGAGTGTGCTTGTTCCGAGGGTTCGAGCGTGAGTTCATCCGGGAACACCCGCACGCCCGTCATCTTGGGGCCGGTGGCTGGCTCCCGCGTTGCACCCTCGACGATCCACTGGCGGAGACGGGCGAAGTTGGGGTCATCGGGCGAGAGTTTGCGGCCGCCGCCGTGCGGCACCGTGTTGGCCGCCTTCTTCAGGAGCAGGCTGTCGTCGGGGTCGGCGAGATTGATCCGGCGATTGACGAATTCCCGCGTGAGTCGGAAGTGATCGATCTCGGGGTCGAATCCAAAGAGCGAGAGCCGAAACCCCTGCTTGCCCCGGGAGGCGCCATGGCAGCCGCCGGAATTGCAGCCATACCGCATCAGGATCGGCACCACCTCGGTGTCGAATGAGACCTCGGCGGCCTCCGCAGGAATGGAGTGGACCTTGGCCTCGCCCGTGAGGCCTTGGATGCTCGCCGTGATCGTCGTGTCTACTGGCTTGGACGAGGCGTTGGAATGCAGGCTGCCCTTGGACCAGGAGAGAAGGTGCGGATCGGCCGCGGTCACGGCAGCTTTTGCAGTGACGTCACGGTTGAAACCCTGGTCATCAATATGGGTTATCACCAGTCGCTGGTTCGGCGATCGCGGGCCGATGCTCACCTCGTCAGGCCAGACGTGGAGTTCAGCGGCGGCGGCGAGACCGCAGGAGAACACGGCCGTCGCAGCGATGAATAGGCATGGGATCCGGCTCATCGTTTCGCTCATGGTTTGGCCTCCACGTCGAGGGAGACGATGCCGGAAGAGACCCAGTTGAGTCCGTGGGTCTCCTTGGCTGCGTTGTTGTTGGAGTAATAAGGCCAGTGGTGGTTGCGAAGGTGGCTGATGTCGCTGTCGGTGGCGACGGCGACGATCGGCCAACGGCCCGGAGGGCATTTCGCATCGAGCTCGAGCGTGACTGTCACCTCGGCCTTATCGGGCGGTATCTCGATCATGGGCAGCATGCAATGCGGCGGAAGGCAGGGAAACATGACCGTGACGGGCTTTGTCCAGCCGGCATCGCGACGGACTGTGAGGAGCAGATTCGTCTTCGTGCCCGCGACGGCTCTGGCAGACTCGCACGCCATGTCGAGCGAGAAGGGCAGCGGTTCCACGGTCGCGACAGCCAACTCCCGAAAAATTTTCAGATGCCAGGCTGTCTGCGCCGGATGGCCGTGGACCAGGCCGATCTCCTGGTGAAACTCGCCCGTCTGCCCGTCGGGGGTGGTGCCGATGGGCTCGATGAACGATGCCGCCAGCGGCGCGTTGGGAGCCGCCGTGAGCACGACGGGATAAAACGTCGCGGGGAGCGCTATCTGCGGCACCTCCGCCGTGACCCCCTTCGACAGTCGGCGGCTTCCCTGCCTGCTGCCGATCTTCAAGGGAGTGTTGAAGCCGTCCTCCGTGAGTGTCCGGAGGAGCACGACCATCCGGTTGCCCCGCGGCACAGCCACCTGCTGGCCGGTCTTGAAGAGCGGCAACAACGTCATGATTTCAATAGGGGCTGTCGTGAGCACGGCGTGGGGAGTCGTCTCCTGCACCGTGAGGCGATAGCCGAAGGAGTCGTCGCCGTACTCGCGTGAGTCGGTGACCGACACGAGGCAGCCCTCCGACTTGATCCGCACTTTGATCGCCGAGTCGACGGCGTAGCCTGTGTCATCGTTTTCGACAGCCAGTGCCTTCATGCCATTCGGAAACGCCTTGATTTTGGGGTCGAGCGGCGAGCGGAGCCGGCGGGCGTAGACCTCGAGTGTGTATTCACGGTCGGGCTTTCCTTCGATCCGATACCAGTCAACCTCGCCTTCCTTGGCGATCCGCGCCTCGACGGCGCAGGGCCCGACTGGCAGCTGCTGTGCCGTCTCGGGCGTCGCATGGTCGGCCGCCTCGGCGACGCTCTGGTGCTGGCTCGCCATGAAAAAAAGAGGCGCCATGCCCTGCACAGGCTTGCCGTCAGATCCTTTCCGTATCGGATAGAGCGGCTCAGCGGCGCGGAATGGCCACGCGTTGTGCAATGCCCCCAGTGGGCCGGTGCGGAATGTCGGCTTCGCGGGCACGTCGAAAGACTGCGTGAATGGCCCGAGCGGATCGCCGGAGAGGGTGCCCTCCACCGTCGAACCGCAGCGGCCACCGAGCGGAAAGAGGGCGGTTGGCTGCGGAAAGTCTCCGACGTGCAAGACATAGAGACAGTCGCTCCCCATGCCATAACGGGAGTCGTCCTGATCGATGCCGTTGCGGCTGTCATGGATCGAAAGCAGGTACTGGCCATCCTGTGCGGCCACGAACGAAGTGGCTGGGTCGTGGTAGGCGAGCGGCGATGTGTCGGCTTCGCGCAAGAGCTTCCCGTCGGGAGAGAAAATCCTCAGCGTCGCGTCGATATAGGTGGGCGAAATCCGCAGGCCGAGCAATTCGAGGCTGACCCGTTGGCCCTTCACGACGGTGAGCGAGTACCAATCGGTTTCGTACCGCGGCAGATGGGCCCAGAGCGTGGTCTCGAGCGGAATCGGCTGGGGGTGGCTACGGTCCCGCGGCTTCTCGGCCTCGGCCAGGATTGGCAGTCGGTTGAGGTGGAGCGACCGCGGGTTGGAGATCCCCGATCGCGTGCGGACCCGGAGGTGGATGTTTCCCGGCGGCATCGTGGCGGGAACATCGAGCGTGGCACCGATCTGCCACTTTGTCTTGTCCTGAGGCCACGGCTCGGCGGTGCCCGACAGCGTGACCCGCACGCCAGGCTCGTGACAGATCACCTCTGCGGCGTCGTCGAGTCGGAAGCCGCGGAGGGTGATCTGCTGCGTCGTGCCAAGCTGGGCGCACGGCGGCTCGACGGCCAGCAGGATGGGCGTGTCGGCTCGCGCGTCGGCCGCGAGCAGAAGGCAGATCGCTCCGAACAGAATCGTCGGGTGGCTCATGGTAGGCGGGGCTCGAGAGCAGCGGGGCTCAGGAGAGGGAGTCTCAGGAGAGGGAGTCTCAGGAGAGGGAGTCTCAGGAGAGGGAGTCTCAGGAGAGGATGGCTTTGATCGGCTCGCCGTCGCTGATCGAGATCGGCCGAGTGCCCTGGGCGAGGATTCTTTTTTCGGGTGCGATGCCGAGCAGATGGAAGAGCGTGGCCGCGTAGTCCTTGGCGTGCACGTCGCCATCAAGCGGCTCGGCCCCGGTGGCGTCGGAGGCGCCGTGCACATAGCCGGGCTTCAGCCCCGCCCCGGCAAGCGCCACCGAAAAACACTTCGTCCAATGGTCACGGCCCCCCTCGGCGTTCATCCGCGGCGTGCGGCCAAAGTCGGAGGAGACGACGACGAGCGTCTCGGCGAGGAGGCCGCTTGCGGCGAGGTCGGCGATGAGAGCGGCGAATGCCTGGTCGAACTGCGGCAGCTGGCCGCTGATGCCCGTGCGGAGGTTGCCGTGGTGGTCCCAGCTGCCGTACTGCGCGGTGACGAAACGCACACCGGCCTCCACGAGCCGGCGGGCCAGGAGGAATCCCTGTCCAGCGGCGTTGCGACCGAACGCGTCGCGGACCGTCACAGACTCCTTGTCGAGATCGAAGGCATCGCGGGCCGCGGGAGCCGCGATCATGCTGTAGGCATCGGCATAGAATTGTTCCATCGCGGCGACAGCCGGATCATGGCTCATCGCCACAA
>CANHYS010000177.1 GCA_947464585.1 Planctomycetaceae bacterium
AAAAGCCGTGAAGTCGCGGTCGTTGGTGATGCCACCCTCAGGACTGGCTGCGAGCAGGTTGCTCACCAGGCGGGCGCTCGGTCGATCCGCGCCCGAGGGGGTCGAGATGCCGTCGCCATAGGCGGCCGGCGAGAGCCGCAGGAGGTTCTGGCCGGTGCTTCCCCAGGTGGGGTGGGCGACGTTGTTGCCGATCCCGTCGATCGACTCGGCCGGTAGCAGGGGAGCCGGCGGAGTGCCGACCGGATTGACCGACATCATCGACCGCGCTTCGAGCTGCTCCATCCAGGCCAAGGCGCCGGCAGCGGAAGCGTGGCGGCGGTCTCGCTGAGTGCGACGCCGGCTGAAGGCGACGTTGGCCACGCCGCGTTTTGCTCCAGTCGACGCATGATCGATCAGCGATCCGCTCTGGCCCTGGTGCTTCGGTGTGCCGTTCATTGGTGAGCTCCTTGCTGCTGAAAACCCGCCCCGACCATCGTTCAACGGTGTCGTCGGGAGAAGGTTTCGCACGAAGGAGACCGCAAACGGCGTGCCGGTAGCCTGGCGAAAGAGTCAGGCGAATCAATTCCTCACAATCTGGTTGCCGGGGAGACGCCGGATCAGCCGCCGCATTTCGAGGACACCGACCGTGGCGAGCACCTGCGAGGCGGCCAGACCGCTTGAGTCAACGACGTCGTCGATGCTCACAGGCCTTGGGTCTCCTCCGGCCAGGACATCGCAGGTGTCCAGCACCTGCCGCTCGATGTCGCCGAGACGCAGTTCCGCGGCACTGGTGACCGCGCGTCCGTCGGCCGCGGTAGCCGTCTCGAAGAGCGGCCCGAACTCCTCCAAGATGTCGTCCACACTCTCGACGAGCTTCGCGCCGTCGCGGATCAGCTGGTGGCAGCCCTTCGACATCCGGCAGTCGATCGCCCCCGGGACCGCAAAGACTCCCCGCCCCTGTTCCGTCGCGAGCCGGGCCGTGATCAGGGCCCCCGATCGCTCCGCGGCCTGCACCACCACCACGCCCAGCGACAATCCCGACACGATGCGATTCCGCTGTGGAAATGTGCCTGCCGCCGGGGCCGTGAGTGGCGGCAGTTCGCTGATCAGGGCACCTGAGTCGATGACCTCGCGGGCCAGATCGGCATGCTCCGGCGGGTAGATGTTGAGCACGCCGCTGCCAAGCACGGCGATCGTCCGTCCGCCCGCTTTGATTGCCCCCCGATGGGCGGCGGCGTCGATCCCACGGGCCAGGCCGCTCACGACCGTGTAGCCGGCGCGGGCGAGGCTGGCGCCGAGCTGTTCGGCGACCTTGAGGCCGTACGCGGTGGCGTGCCGGGCGCCGACGATGGCCACCGAGAGCGAGTCTTGCGGCAGGATCGCGCCACGGACGAAGAGCAGGCTGGGGGGGTCGTCGATCCGCGACAGAAGCGGCGGGTATCCATCCCGACCCTCCAACAGGATGTCGACCGACCGCTTCCTGCAGAGGGCGATCACATCGTCGGCGGTGGGATCGTCGCCGAGCGTGGGGATCGCTGCGGCGAGTTTGCGACTGATCCGACCGACCGAGGCGATCTCGGCAGGGCTGGCCGCGAACACGCCCTCGGGCGTGCCGAACCTATCGAGCAACAGTCGCCGCAGACGGGAGCCGATGCCAGGCACGCAGGCGAGGCGGACATGGCCAAGAAGGTCGGGCGACAGATCGTCAGGCGGCATGGAAGGAGAAGACGAATGAGACGGCATGGGGCGAGACGCCAAGGCTTCGTACGTGAACATTTGTCACGTTGTAGCAGGCGATTCCAGTCCCGTCAAAACCCCATCCCCGTCAAAACGAGGGCGTCAGACGCGGCCGCCGCAACCAGCAATCAGCCGGTGGCGCACTTGAGTTCGGCGAGATGCTGGGCCGTGCCCACCAGCCGATCCCAGTTCTTCTCCACGTATTCCGGCGGGCCGCCGATCTGGGCCACGACCTGGGCCACCTGCTCGGTCGGCACCATCTCGATGGCGTCCCAGGGGCAGACCTTGAGGTCGTAGGGATTCGATTTCTTGCCGGGAATATGGACGCAGACCTCGCAGCCCACGCACCGCTCGATATCGATCTCGCACCAGCTCTGCAGGTTGTGAAACTGGTCGAATTGCTGCACCTTGAAGATGCAGTCGACCGGGCAGACCTCCAGGCACGACTCGCACCCGGTGCAGTTGTCGGCGTTGATGACCGCCAGTTCCTTGGGCAGCTTTTTGCGGGGACCTGCTTTTGCCATGGTGGTGTGATCGGCTGGGGGAGCGGGTGGACTGAAGCTGTGGACTGAAGCCCAGATTATTCCGAGCTGATTCCGGTCCGTCTCGACGCCCTTATGGTAGCCGCCGGCGTCGGGCTGTCCAAATTGGGCTACCGATCCCGGCTCCAAGTGGCCCGCGTGTGCCAAACCCCTCCGGCCGGTGGGCGGAGCCGACGGGGCCAGCGTGCGGCTATTCCGCGGCGAGGCCCGTTCGGCTCCGGACCCTAGCAGTCCGTGGATAAAGTCGTCTGCCGCCGGAAGTGGCTGTTCTCGGCGCAGCAAACGCCAACTGGTCCCTCGACGGGGACGTTTCCTGCGGTCGACTTCGTGGAACTGATTTTCACGCCGCTGCGAGGCTGAATCGCCCAAGGATGGCTTTTTCCAAAGCCAGTTAGCGGGGCGTAGCGAGTCGTGTCTCCTCGCGGCTCTCGAAAGAGGCGAGTTCCTCGTTGATTTTCGCGATCATTTTTCGGACGCCAGCCTTGGTGAATCCCTTCTCACCAATGGGATGCTCGCGTTCGAGATCAGCGATGCGCTGTTCGAGTATCCGCAGGTCGCTGTGCGCTTTTTCGTACTCCATGGCATTGGAAATCACAGCATCACCTCCACGAGTCCCTTGCGTACCGAAGAGTCGTTCGTCCGACTGAAAAAGTCTATCCAATCATTCCAATCCCGGCCATCTTCAGCTGCGAAGAGATGTTCATCCGCACGAGCACCAAGGATTTCCGCCAACACGATGGCGTCAACGTTTCCTCTTGTCATGCGTTCGGCGAAATCCGCCCCTAGCCAAACGACAGCATCGACATCGTTGGGAACTTCCTTTGCCGTCACGAAACTACCGTTCAAACAAAATCGCTTTGACCCAGCCGAACGACAGAGCCGCAGCCAGTGACTCACTGTTCTGCCTAGTCGCTTTCTTTCCGGGGACCCGACCGCGAATCGTGCAAGGGTCTCAGTCTCGGTCGCCCGATGCAATCCTGCGGGTAGCAGGCCGTCCAGGCAAAAAGGCGGGATCAAGGCGGTTGAACTCCGGACCGGACACGCTGGCTGGAGAATGTATACACGCGTACACAACCTCTGTCAATCGGTGTCGACGGCCGCACGGCATGCTGGCGGCTGCATGCTGCGGGTGCGGGAGCGATGCTCTCGCCGGATATGAAAGTCGCTCCCGTCCCTATTTATTCGTCCCTATTTATTGCGACGGTGAGCGTGCGGCTATTCCGCGGCGAGGCCGGTCTTGCTGTTGAAGATCCGCGTCTGGCCCTCGGTGATGCGGGTGATCGCCTGCCACCGCGGCGCGTTGGGCCGGGTGGGCCGCGGGCCGAAGTAGGTCTCGCCGCGGCGGGCGCGCTCGTGGTGCTCGGCGATCTCGTCGGCTGTGAGGGCGAAGTCGTAGAGGGCCAGTTCGTCGATGACGCCGTGGAAGTTCTCGTTGCCAATATGGCTGCCGATGAAAGCCGGCTCCGGCCCGCCGCTCACGATGAGCGTGCCGGCGGGGCACACATGCTCGCATCGGAGCGTGCCGTCGATGAAGATCGCCTTGCGGCCGGTGAAACTGTCGTAGGTTGCGACGACATGATGCGGCCTGCCGTCGGTGAGTTCGGCTACGGTGGGCCGGCCCTCGCGGCCGTCGAGCGGCATGTCGAGCTCCCTGTAGTTGCGACCGGCCAGATTAAGTCCGAAGGAGAGGCAGGGGCCGCTGGGCACCGCCGGCTCGGAGAATCCGGCATTGATGTCCCCGTCATTTTGAAAGCTCAGCAACACGCGACAGTTGCCGTCTTCCTTGCGATAGATTTCGTCGTAGTCCATCGACGCTGCGGTCCAGTGCGAGATGATCAGCGCCTCGACCGTGATCCCCTCGGCGGCCGAAAGTGTGCCGAGGCCAACCTTCTCGCCGGTGCCGCCCTGCACCCGGGCGAACGAGCCCGTGGAATTGTCGAACCGGACGGCTCCTTGGCCGACAATGCCATCGCAGCGTTGCAGGGCATCGCCAAACGCGGCCGGTAGCGACTGCACCGCGTCGGTCGTGACACGCTGGTCGCTGCCTCGCTGGTCGTTACCGCGGTCGTCAAACGGCCAGTGGCAGACCGGCAGCCGCACGCGAGACTGCACTTCGACATCGCCGTCGAGCACCGTCACCGCCACGCGGTCGGCATCGAGCTGGCTGACGCGGAATTCCGTGCCGAGGTCGACCACACGGAGATTGGATGTCACCACGGAGAACGTCTTGGTGGGATCCTCGACCCGGGCCAGCACGCTGCCGCTGTAGAGGGCGCCTGAATCGCCACTGGCGAACCCGAACCGCGACGATCCCTCCAGCCGCACGTCGGCGCCGTCGGAAGACGTGAGCCGCATGCCGCCGGCGGCAGACTCGACGGTGGAGGGCGTGATGTCCCGGTCGGTCGCCGCAGTGTCGGCAGCGTTGTTCTGTGCATCATCGTTGTGCAGCACCGCCACGGTCGTGATCGGCAGCTGCCGGTTGTCGTAGTGCAGATCGTTCGGCTCGGCGGGGGCGACGGCGGGCACCGCGAGACGGTCGGGGACGGCCCGTCGTGGCGCCGCCGGCTCTGTCAGGATCAGGGCCAGACAGGCGGCGGCCAAGAGCAGGCCTGCGGCGAGGGCGGCGGTGTTCTTTCGACCGTGGCGACACGATTGCATCGTGTCGGGCTTGGGGCCGGATTCGGCAAGTTGAAAACTTGCCGCCACGGGGGAGCGGAAACCCTCGTGCCCTTCTGGGGTCGGTTCATACCCCAGCGCCACGGGCGTGGCGGCCAGTTGGGCGTGGAGCAAGGAAGCATCGAGGAACGCCTGCCGCGACATCGGATCCTGGGTGAGCAGCAATTCCAGTTCGGCGGTCTCCGGCGTGCCAAGCGTGCCGTTGAGATAGTCGGCTGTCAGCGACAGGAGTCGCTCGTGGACGTCGCGGTGCTGGTCGTCATTTTGCATGTCGTCGTTTGGCATGTTCTGGTCGGGCACGTGCTGGTCGTTCATATTGAGGGGTTCACTCGGGCAGCAGGCCTTCCGTGGCGAGTCGGCGTTCCACGCATTCAAGCAGGCTCTTCCGCATCACCTTGAGTGCCTTGTAGACGGCGTGGACGGTGCGGTCCCACGAGGCGGCGATCGTGTCAGCCGATTGATTCTCGCCGTAAAACATCCGGATCAAATCCCGCTGCCGCGGTGGCAAGCCCTCCACGCAGGCATCGAGGGCCCGCTGCCGGTCGGCGGCGAAGTCGGCGCGGCCCAGCGTGTCGTCCGCGAGGGTCGCGATCAGCGTCTCGCTGAAGACGTGCCGGTCGCGCCGCTTCGTCCGCCAGAACATCAGCACCTGGTGTCGTGCGACTCCGAGGGCCCAGGGCAGGAAGTCTTTGCCTTTGTCGAAGGTCTCGAAACTCCGCCAGAGGACGAGACTCGTCGCCTGAAACACATCGTCGGCATGGGCGGCGTCGGGCACGAG
>CANHYS010000178.1 GCA_947464585.1 Planctomycetaceae bacterium
CTTCGCTCACGATGAAGATCACATCGCTCAAGGTTCTTCGCGGTCCGAACCAGTGGGCTGCGTTTCCCGTTCTTGAAGCCTGGGTCGACCTGGGACAGCTCGAGGATTTTCCGTCCAACACGCTGCCCGGTTTCAACGACCGGATCATGGCCTGGCTGCCGTCGATGATCGAGCATCGTTGCTCGATCGGTGAACGGGGCGGCTTTTTCGAACGGCTGCGGACCGGCACGTGGATGGGCCACGTGCTCGAGCATGTCACGCTGGAACTCCAGACCCTCTCCGGCACGCCCGTGGGCTATGGCCGGGCGCGGGAGGCCAATACCCGCGGCGTCTACAAGGTGGTGATCGAATACAGGGAGGAGGCGTTCGGTATCGAGTGCCTGCACACGGCGCACCGGCTCATCACCGCGGCCATTCAGGACACCCCCTTCGACATCGCTGCCGAGACCAAACGGCTCAAAAAGGTCCTGCTCGACGTGCAGTTGGGGCCGAGCACGCGATCGATCGTGGAAGCGGCCGCGGCCCGTGGGATTCCGTCCCGGAGGCTCACCGATGGGTCGCTTGTCCGCCTCGGCCAGGGTGCCAAGCAACGGCGGATCATCGCCGCGGAAACCGACCGCACCGGCGCCGTGGCCGAATCGATCGCTCAGGACAAGGAACTCACCCGCACCTTGCTGTCCGAGGCCGGCATCCCGGTTCCGGAAGGAAGGCCCGTGAGCGATGCTGCTGATGCGTGGAGTGTGGCCGAGGAGATTGGCGCACCGGTGGTTGTGAAGCCGCGTTACGGCAATCAGGGCCGTGGTGTGTCGGTCGATCTGTTCACCCGCGAGGAGGTGGAGAAGGCCTGGCACGTCGCCCGGGAGGAAGAGTCGACCGTCGTGGTGGAGCGGTTCGTGACGGGGGCTGACTACCGCGTGCTCGTGGTTGGTGGCAAGGTCGTGGCGGCCGCGCGGCGTCATCCGCCGACGGTCATCGGCGACGGCCAGTCCACCGTGAAGCAACTGGTCGATCGCGTCAATGAAGACCCGCGCCGCTGCTGTGATCACGCCGGGGCGCTCAGCCCGGTGCGGATCGACGAGGTGGCGCTGGCCGTGCTGACAGAGCAGGGGCTCACTCCGGAGAGCGTCCCCGCCGTCGATCGCACGGTGTTCCTGCGTCAGAACGCCAACCTCAGCACGGGCGGAACGAGCGAAGACGTGACTGACATCATCCATCCGGAGGTGGCCGCCCGCGCCGTCGAAGCGGCGCGGATCATCGGCCTCGATATCGCGGGCATCGACATCGTCACGGCCGACATCACGCAGTCGCTCGAGTCGCAGCGCGGCGTGGTGATCGAGGTGAATGCCGGTCCGGGACTGCGGATGCACCTGGAACCGACGGTCGGGACCCCACGGAACGTGGGCGCGGCGATCGTCGACACGCTGTTCGCGCCAAGTGACAACGGACGGATTCCGGTGGCCGCCGTCACCGGCACCAACGGCAAGAGCACGGTGGTGCGGCTGCTCTCGCATCTGGCGACGGCGGGCGGTGCCACCGTGGGCACGACCTGCACCGAGGGCATCTGGGTGGGCGGTCGGCAGATCGACAGCGGTGACTGCAGCGGCCCGGCGAGCGCCCGCCGCGTGCTGGCCAATCCGTCCGTCACGACAGCCGTGCTGGAGACGGCCCGCGGGGGCATCCTCCGCGAGGGCTGTGGTTTCGACACGTGCGACGTGGCCGTCGTCACCAACATCGCCTCTGGCGACCACCTGGGGCTCGGCGAAATCGACACGCCCGAACGCCTGGCCTGGGTGAAGGGGGCGATCGTCGCCGGCGTGCGGCCCGGCACCGGCTCGGCCGTGCTCAACGCCGCCGATCCGTTGGTGGTCGACATGAAGAAATGGTGCAAGGGCCAGGTCGTCTACTTCGCGCTCGATCCGGCGAATCCCGTGCTGGTCGAGCATCTCGCGCAGGGCGGGCTGGGGGCGACGGTCCGCGACGGCTGGATCGTGCTCTGTGACGGTCCGCGTGAGACGCGGCTGGCAAACCTCGACCGCGTGCCGCTGGTGCACCGCGGGCTCGTGGCCTTCCAGGTGGAAAACGCACTGGCAGCCGCCGCGGCGGCATGGCGGCTCGGCGTGCCGCTGGAACTGGTGCGACTCGGGCTGGAGAGCTTTTCGTCGGGCTCGGGCGGGTCGCCGGGCCGCTTCAACCTGCTCGACCTCGAGGGGGCGTCGATCGTCGTGGACTATGGCCACAACGTCCCGTCTCTCGAACAGATTTGCGCCACGATCCGCACCCTGCCCCATGTCCGGCGGACGGCCGTCTACTCTGCGGCAGGCGACCGACGCGACGAGGACCTGTTCCAGCAGGGCAAACTGCTCGCCGCCACGTTCGATCGCGTCGTGATCTACGAAGACGCCTACATCCGTGGCCGCCAGCCAGGCGAGATCACGGCGATCCTATCCAGGGGCATCGAGGCTGGCATGCGGGCGGATCGCCCCACGACCATCCAGGCCGGAGGCACCTGGTGCGAGGCTGCGGCGCTGGTGCTCGACGCGGCGCAGATGGGCGATCTCGTGCTGCTTCAGCCCGACACAGTGGATCAGACAGTGGCGTGGCTGGCGGAACGCTACGGCAGCCGGGTGCGTGAGACGCTGTTCGATCAGATGGCAGGGCTCATCGTGGGGGACGCCGACGAACGCGTGCCGGCACCGAGCGAGCCGGTGGAAGTGCGGAACGGCCGCCTCGGCCGGTCGGTCGTGGCGGTCCGCGGCATCGCCGCGGGTGAGACGGTGCTCAAGGCCTGGGGCCAGCAGGCACCGAGGCGGTCGCGTCACTCGATGCAGGTGGATGTCGACACCCACATCCTGCCCGATGGCGTGATGGTGCTCGTGAACCATAGCTGTGAGCCCAACTGTGGCGTGCAGATCCGGCCGGCCAGCCGGGAGATCGAGGTGCGTGCGCTGCGGCCGATCACGGCCGGCGAGGAAATCACCTTCGACTACAACACGTTCGAGTACGAACTCGATCATGGCGGCAGCCAATGCATCTGCGGGGCGGCGACATGCCGCGGTCGGGTGCCCGGCTTCAAGCACGTGGCCGCGGAGGTGCGGGCACGCTACGGCGAATACATCGCCGAGTATCTGCGGACCATCGAGAATAACGCGACGGTGCCCGCGGGGGCGTGAACGAGGGAGTGCGGAGATCCCGTCGCTCACGCTCAGGGCTTGTATTCGGACCGACGGACGGCGTGATTCCCATAAAAGCCCTCGGCGGCAGCCGGGGGATATGCCACCGGGCCGTCTACTTCAGCCCGGGTCGGCGGTCGATCGCGCCGCGGACGCCCAGCTGTTCGGGGTGGCGGGCGATCTTGTCGGTGAAGACCCGGACGTCGTCGACGATTGGCCGCAACTCCTTGGTGAGCTTGTTGACGGTGGCTGCTGCCTGGGCCAAATCGTTGTAGACCTGCGGGTCGCGGACGAGCTTGCCGAGGGTGCCCTGCGACTCGTTCAACGCCTTGGTGAACATCGCCGCCTGCTGAAGCGTCGTGTCGAGTCGGCCGATCGTGACGTCGATCTGAGCCACCATCGCGGCGCCGCGTTCGCCGAGTGGCCTGGTCAGTCCCTCCAGATTGCGGAGATTGCGGTCGGCTGTGTCGACCGTCGTGCCGATGCCCTGCACGGTCTTGCGGAGGTCGGCCACCACCTCCGGAAGCGCTGAGAGTGTGTCCTTGATGTCCTCGCGGGCCGCCGGATCGCCCATCACATCGTCGATGTTTTTCATGGCGGTGTTGAAGGAGTCGAGAGCGGCTTCCGTCTTCCGCATCATCTTTTCGAAGCGGTCGTCTCCGCCCATGAACATCCGGTCCATGTTGGTCGAGAGCTTCTGCACCGATTCGCTGGCCTGGGCGAGCGCATCGAGCGCGGTGCCGAACTTCGGTTCGAGTGTCGTGAACATCTCCATGGGATCTCGGGAGACGGCGCCCACGAGCACCTCGTTTTTCTCCAGCCGCTGCCGTGGCGGAGTGATGTGCCCCGGCACCAGTTGGATTTCGGAGTCGCCGAGGATCGTGCTGGAGATTCGGGGCACTTCGTCCCTGTAGATCGGCACGTAGGAGTCGACTTCGGCGACCACGCTCACGCCGCCGCGTTCGTCGAGCATCACGCTTGTCACGCGGCCGACCAGGATGCCGTTTTTGCGGACAGGCGTGCCCCCGGCCACGCCGCGGGCGTCTGCGAAGCTCATCTTGAGCGGATACGTGGCCTGCACCAGCGAGGGCAGGTCGCCAAAGAGCACGATCAGGATGCCGGCGATGATGGCCGTGGCCAGCACCATCACGCCGACGCGAAACTGCATCACGCGGTCGTTCATGGATGCTCCTCCAGGGTCTGCTCATCCTGTAGTTCTGTCAGTCGGTTGCCCGCCCGCCCCTCGACGAACTGGCGGATGCGGGGGTCGCGGGAACGGTCGAGGTCGGCCGGTGTGCCCGAGAAGACGATCTGCGATTCGTCCCGCCCGAGGCGAAACAGCGGATAGAGCATGATGATCCGGTCGGCCACCTTGCGGGCCGTGTTCATGTCGTGTGTCACCACCACGCTCGTCACGCGGGGCCGTTCCTTCACGCGCAGGATCAATTCGTTGATGACATCGGTCATGATCGGGTCGAGGCCGGTCGTGGGCTCGTCGTAAAGGATCAGGAGCGGGTCGAGCGCGATGGCCCGGGCGAGGCCGGCGCGTTTGCGCATGCCGCCGGAGATCTCCACCGGCTTCTTGTCGAGCACCGTTCTCGGCAGGCCGACCTCGTCGATGAGCGAGGCCACGATGTCACGGGCATCAGCCGCCGAGATGCGGGTGTGCTCGCGGAGTGGGAAGGCGATGTTGTCGGCGATCGTCATGCTGTCGAAGAGGGCGGCACCCTGAAAGACGAATCCATACTTGGTGCGGAGGTGGGCCAGGTCCCGTTCCCGCATGCTGGAGAGCGGCTGTCCCTCGAACCGCACCTCCCCAAGGGAGGGTCGCACGAGGCCGATCATGGTCTTGAGGAGCACCGTCTTGCCGCAGCCGCTCTCGCCGAGCACCACGAGCGTCTGGCCGGCGGGGATGTCGAGGGAGATGTCACGCAGCACCGTTTGCTGCCCAAACTGCACGGAGAGCCCGTCGACCTGGAGCACGGGTGGCTCGGCCTGATCGCGTCGTGCTGTCGGCTGTGGGGCGGTGGCGGGCATGGTGGTGGCGGCTGGCGATGCTGGCTCAGAGGAGCCGGCGCGGGCCCTCCGGGCGGAAGAAGTCGTGCACGTTGTTGAGCCAGATCCCGAGGAACAGATCGAGCAGGAGGATCAGCACGAACGAATGGACGAAGGCGTTGGTTGCGGACCTGCCCACTCCCTCGGCGCCGTGGCCGCAGTGGAAGCCGTGATGACAGCTCACCAGCGCGATGGCGGCACCGAAGAAGAAGCTCTTGAAGATGCCCATCAGGAAGTCGAAGACGTCGACGTAGGCCCGGGAGTTTTCCCAGTAGTGGTGGTAGTCGATGCCAAGCAGCAGGTGCGAGTAGAGATAACCGCCGAGCACCCCCATGAAGTCGGCCATGATGGTCAACGCGGGGATGAGAATGAGGCAGCCGAGGAACCGCGGCACCACGAGGTAGTAGATGGGATTGGCGCCCATGCACTCCAGCGCGTCGATCTGTTCCGTGACCCGCATGGTGCCAAGCTCGGC
>CANHYS010000179.1 GCA_947464585.1 Planctomycetaceae bacterium
CGCTCAAGAAATCGCCGACCGTGAAGCACGTGATCGTGCTCAAGCGGACCGGCCAGCCGGTCGACATGGTGCCGGGCCGCGATGTCTGGTGGCACGACCTCGTGGCCGGCATGCCGACCGACACGCCCCCCGTGGCGATGGATTCGGAGGCGCCGCTCTTCATCCTCTACACCAGCGGCTCGACCGGAAAGCCGAAGGGCATCAAGCACACGACCGCCGGCTACCTGCTCTGGGCGAAGACCACGGCGGAATGGGTCTTCGACCTGCGGGACGACGACCTCTTCTGGTGCACCGCCGACTGTGGCTGGATCACGGGGCACAGTTACGTGACCTACGGTCCGTTGGCCGCCGGCGCCAGCATCCTGATCTACGAAGGGGCGCCAAACGCGCCGCACGAGGGCCGCTTCTGGGAGATCATCGAACAGGAGAAGCCGACGATCTTCTACACCGCGCCCACTGCCATCCGCTCGTTCATGAAGTGGGGCATGCAGCACATCGAGGGCCGCGATCTGTCGAGCCTGAGACTCCTGGGCACCGTGGGCGAGGGGATCAATCCTGAGGCCTGGATGTGGTACCACGAGGTGATCGGCGGCAAACGCTGCCCGATCGTCGACACGTGGTGGCAGACCGAGACGGGCGGCATCATGATGAGCCCGCTGCCCGGTTGCACGCCCACCAAGCCGGGCAGTTGCACGCTGCCGCTCCCCGGCGTCTGCCCCGAGATCGTCGATGCGGCGGGAGATCCGGTCGAGCAGGGCGAGGGGGGCTGGCTCGTGATGACCAAGCCCTGGCCCGGCATGCTCCGGGGCATCTGGGGCGACGACGAGCGGTTTCGCGAGACCTACTGGTCCCGCGTGCCGGGGAAGTATCTGGCCGGCGACAACGCCCGACAGGATGCCGACGGCTACTACTGGATCATGGGGCGGATCGATGACGTGCTCAACGTCGCCGGCCACCGCCTTTCCACCATCGAGATCGAAAGCGCCCTGGTGAGCCACCCGCTGGTGGCCGAGGCGGCCGCGGTGGGCCGTCCGCACGACGTGAAGGGGGAGGCGGTGGCGGTGTTCGTGACGCTCAAGGGCGGCGAGCCCGACGACGTGAACGCGCTCAAGGACGCGCTGCGAAAGCACGTCCGCCAGCAGATTGGTGCACTGGCCGCGCCCGACGACATCCACTTCTCAGCCACGCTGCCGAAGACCCGCAGTGGCAAGATCATGCGGCGGCTGCTGCGTGACATCGCCGCAGGCAAGGAAACGGTCGGCGATACGACGACGCTCGAGGATTACACCGTGCTCGCCAAGCTCCGCGGCAACGACGAGTGATCGGTCACGGTCAGAGCAGATCCCGTCGCTCGCGCTCCGGGCTGGTATGGACCCCATGCACCGGGAGATACAAGCCCCCGGCGTGAGCCGGGGGATCCGCCCTGTCGCCCACGGCACGTCGGTATACTCCCTTCATGGCCTCCGCTCCCGACCTCCCCGCGCCCGCCGGTGACTGGGACTGCGTCCGCGCCGCCATCGAAAACGGTGCCGACGCTGTCTATTTCGGCCTCGAGGCCGGCTTCAACGCCCGGGCCCGGGCCACGAACTTCGCGGTCGACGACCTGCCCCGGCTCATGGCCATGCTGCACCGCCGCGGGCTGAAGGGCTACGCCACGCTCAACACGCTCGTCTTCAGCGACGAGCTGCCGCAGTTCGAGCAGGTGATCGTCGCCGTTGCCGAGGCTGGCGTCGATGCCGTGCTCGTGCAGGATGTCGGCGCCGCCCGGCTCATCAAGGCGATCTGTCCCGATCTCCCGCTGCACGCCTCGACGCAGATGACATTGACCAGCGCCGAGAGCATCCGCCTCGCTGAGCAGCTCGGCATGCAGCGGGTGGTCGTGGCCCGGGAACTCTCCATCGATGAGATCATTGCGATTCGCCGCCAGACGGCGATGCCGCTGGAGGTGTTTGTGCACGGCGCGCTCTGCGTGGCCTATTCGGGGCAGTGCCTCACGAGCGAGTCGCTCGGGGGCCGCAGCGCCAACCGCGGCCAGTGCGCCCAGGCCTGCCGGCTGCCCTACGACCTCGTCTGCGATGGCAAGGATGTCGATCTCGGCAGCCAGAAATATCTGCTCTCGCCGCAGGATCTCGCCGCCTATGCGCTCGTGCCGGAACTGCTTGCCGCCGGCATCGCGTCGTTCAAGATCGAGGGTCGGCTCAAGACGCCCGAATACGTCGCCAACATCACGAAGCACTATCGCGCGGCGATCGATGCGGCGGTGGCCGCACACCCGGTCGTGTTCACGCCACGTGATGTGGAGGAGATGGAGCTGTCGTTCTCCCGCGGGTTCTCGCCGGGCTGGCTCCAGGGCTGCGATCATAAAATGCTCGTGCCTGCGACGAGCAGCGCGAAGCGAGGCGTGAAGCTCGGCACCGTCGCGGCTGTCCGCCGCGGCCGGGTGGTGATCGATCTCGTGGCCGGCGTGAAGCGGGGTGACGGCGTGGCCTTCGACTGCGGCCAGCCGATCGACAACCCGGAGGGGGGCCGCGTCTACGAGGTGTTTCAGGGCAGCCAGTCGCTCACCGAGCCCGTAGCGTGTGGTCAGGTGGAGCTGACGTTTGGGCACGGGGCGGTCGACTTCGACGCGGTGCAGCCAGGGCAGACCGTCTGGAAGACCGACGATCCCCAGCTCACCGCCCGTCTGCGGAAGACCTTCGCCTCGGCCGATCCGCAGCGACGCACACCGATCGACCTGCACGTCACGGTGGCCGTGGGCGGGCCGGTGCGGATCGTGGCGACGGTGGCGGGGGGCAGGCAGTGCGTTGTCGAGTCGGACGGGCCCACGGTCGCGGCCACGAAGCATCCGCTGACCACCGAGACACTGCAGTCACAGCTCGCCAGACTGGGCGGCACTCCATTCGAGCTCGAGTCGCTCACGGCCGACATCATCGGTGCACCGATGGTGCCGCACAGCGTGCTTGGAAAACTGCGGCACGACCTCGTCGCCCGGCTCGAGGAGACGGTGGTGGCCCTGCCGCCGCGGCGGATCGACCGCGGCGTGTTGGCAAGAGCGGAAGGCGGAAAGGGCAAAGCCGAGATTGTCGCGTTGCACGTCTTGGTGCGGTCGCTCTCGCAGTTGCGTGACGTGCTCGAACTCGGCGAGCGGAGCCTCTCCGCCGACTTCGCCGACATCCGGCAGTATCGCGAGGCGGTGGAGCTGGCGCATGCACGCGGAGCCACGATCCAGCTCGCCACGCCCCGGATCCAGAAGCCCGACGAGATGGGCATCTTCCGGCTCATGGTCAAGGCTGAGCCCGACGGCGTGCTCGTCCGCAACATCGGCGGCCTGCGATTCTTTCGCGAGCATGGGCTGCCGATCACCGGCGATTTCTCGCTGAACGTCACGAATGAGCTGACCGCGGCATTTTTCATGGAGGAGGGACTCACGCGGGTGACCGCGTCGTACGACCTGAATCGGGAGCAGTTGCTGGCGCTGGTGGCGGCGACGCCGCCGGAGTGGCTCGAGGTGGTGGTTCACCAGCACATGCCGATGTTCCACATGGAGCACTGCGTGTTTTGTGCCGTGCTTTCGCCAGGCACCAACAAGACCAACTGCGGCCGGCCGTGCGACGACCACGTCGTGAAGCTCCGCGACCGGATCGGTGTGGAGCACCCGCTCACCGCCGACGTGGGCTGCCGCAACACGCTCTTCAATGCCGTGCCGCAGAGCGCCGCCGAGGCGGTGCCTGCGCTCGTGGCCCGCGGTGTCGGGCACTTCCGCGTAGAACTCCTCGACGAGTCAGCGGAGGCTATCGGCGACATCGTTCATGGCTACCGCGACCTGCTCGCCGGCAGGACGACCGGCCGCGAGGTGTGGGGTCGGCTCAAGGCCACCAACCGCGTGGGTGTGACCCGGGGCACGCTGGAAGAACGCCGCAATCCGCTCGCCATCCTGTAGTGGCTGCATCGGGCTGAAAACGGCTGAAAAAGCCGGTGTGTCTCCTCGTGGCGGTGCCGCGGGTACTGGCTATTACGCAGACTTTACCGGCTGCTTGCAACGCCCCCGGCAACGCCGTAAGACAGTTGGTCTTGACCGGTGGTTCGAGGCCCCATTTTGCGGGGTGTCGGGCACGGTCAGGCATGCTCGTCAGGGCGGACGTGTCATGTTGTTTCACACTTCCTTCGGTTTCTTTCCTTCTGGAGACGAGCGACCATGAATCTTGTGGATCTTGTGACAAGCCAACTGACCGGCGACGTGCTGGGCAAGCTGGCCGGCCTTTCAGGCGCGAGCGAGGCACAGACCCGTTCCGCCACCAGCGCCGCTGTGCCGGCACTGCTCAGCGCGTTTGGGAAACTGGCTTCGACCAATAGCGGTGCCAGCTCACTGGCCAGCTCGTTGGGCGGCCTCGACCTCAAGACGCTCGGCAATCTCGCCGGCCTGCTCGGCGGCAGCCAGGCTTCGGGCCTCGGCAGCATCGGTGGCAGCCTGCTCTCGTCGTTGCTCGGCAACAACCTCGGCAGCCTCGTGGGCACGATCGCTTCGTTTGCGGGCATGCAGCCCGGCATCATGAAGACGCTGCTCACCTACTTGGCCCCGATCGTGCTGGGCACGGTCGCGAACTCCTTCAAGGGTGCCAAGCCCGATGCGGCCGGTCTCATGCGGCTCTTCTCGGAGCAGCAGGACAACATCAAGGCGGCCCTGCCGCGTGGCCTGTCGCTGGCCGACTTCGACACGACCTCGGCCTCGCCGCGTCGTGCCGAGGAGACCCGCGGCGTGCACCGTCACGAAGAGCCGGCCTCGGCGTTCCCGTCGTGGCTGCCGCTCTTGCTGCTGCCGCTGCTGGGCCTCGTTGGCTACTTGATGTGGCCGAAGCCGGCACCGGCGCCCCGCGCTGTCGTGGTCAACGAGACTGTTCGTCAGGAAGGCCCCCTGGTCGTTGATCGGACCGAGACCGTCGAAATGCAGGGCAAGAAGGTCGTTGCCGACACCGTCGAGGAGACGATCGCATTGGCCCCCGGCGTGGCTGACGCCCTGAAGATGGGCACGGAGCTCACCGGCCTGTTCGGCAACCTCGGCAAGGTGCTCGGCGGCGTGACCAATGAGGAGTCGGCTCGGGCTGCGATCCCGCAGCTGACCGAGTTCGCTCCGGTTCTCGAGTCGCTGCAGAAGTCGACCGTGGCGCTGCCCGAGGCAGGCCGCTCGACGATCGCGGAAATGGTGCTGAAGAACATGGGCGGTCTGCAGAAGGTGATCGACACCGTCATGGCGATCCCCGGCGTCAAGGAGATCCTTGGCCCGACCGTCACGCCGATGATCGAGACGCTCTCGAAGCTCGGCAAGTAATGCGGTCGTGCGGCGTCATGTCGCACGCCTGCTGAACACACAACTGGCCCGGATCGGCCCCGCCGATCCGGGCCAGCTTGTTTTTGGGTGTGCATACAAGCCCTGAGCGTCAGCGACGGGATCGGCTTCACGGCAAGGCTCGGCATCATGACGGCCTTGCCTTGGCCGACATCCGTCGGCTGGTGCTTACCCGGGCCTCCGGGCCTGGAGCCGTCGTGATCCCCCGGCTCATCCCCCGGCTCACGCCGGGGGCTTCTATGGGACAAGCGACGGGAGCGGCGTCGGGCCGGTCACCAGTAGATGTATTGGAGGAACCGCTCGCGGTCGGGCTTCGGGAGGCCTGCCACGTC
>CANHYS010000180.1 GCA_947464585.1 Planctomycetaceae bacterium
TACACCGGCAGGAGGTCTACGAGGCGATCCAGCGGGAAAATCTGCGGGCCTCGCGACTGGAACCGGGTGACACGCAGGACATCGGCAAGTTTGCCGGTCGCGGCAACAACGGCCAGGCACGCCCGCCGGAGGGGCCGCGGCGGTAGGTGTCTGCCCAGACGGCCAGTCGCAGCGTGACCGTCAGGCGTGGAAGTAGGGCGGCTCATGGCCAGCCTTCCACTTGATGTTGCAGCCGATGCTCGGCTTCTGATCGGCCGAGGCCGGTCGACCAGACAGCAGGGCGTCGACCGCCCCCCTCAGGTCGCTGCCCGTCACGGGAATGTCGCTTCCCGGACGGCTGGAGTCGAGCTGGCCGCGGTAGACCAGCTTCCGATCGGCGTCGAACAGATAGAAGTCGGGCGTGCAGGCGGCGTGGTAGTCCTTGGCCACCTCCTGCGTCTCGTCGTAGAGGTAGGGAAAGAGATAGCCCCGATCCTCCGCCTCCCGCACCATCTGCTCCGGAGAATCGGCAGGATGGCTGGCGACGTCGTTGGAGCTGATCGCAACGAGCCCGATGCCACGCGGCAGCAAGTCGCGTCCCATCGCGGCCAGTTGGTCGGCCACGTGCTTCACGAACGGGCAGTGGTTGCAGATGAACATCACCACCGTGCCCCTCGTTCCGGCCGCATCGGCCAGGCTCACCATCCGACCGTCGACGTTGGGAAGTTCGAAATCGGGGGCAGCCGTGCCGAGCGGCAGCATCGTGCTGGGGGTGCGAACCATGGACGTGTCTCCTTGGCGGGGGCGAACGCAGGCGGTGCAATCCTGCCATGCTACCGTCGTCAGCGGCGGAGAAACACCCGCTTCGCATTGGCGGTGGTCTCGGCCGCCAGCCGCTCGAGCGAGACGCCGCGTGCGATCGCGAGGCAACGGGCTGTGTGCACGACGTGGGACGGCTCGTTCCGCCGGCCGCGCAAGGGTTCGGGCGAGAGGAAGGGGCTGTCTGTCTCGATGAGCACTCGATCGGCTGGAACGGCCGCGGCCACTTCCCGCAGGGCGGCAGCGGACCGGAAGGTCACCATGCCCGCAAATCCGAGACAACAGCCGAGCGAAACGGCCTCCTCGGCCTCGGCATGCGTGCCGGTGAAGGCGTGCAGCACCACGCTCAGCGGCCCGCGTGCGATCGCCTCGCGAAGCGTGTCGAGGGTGTCGCGGATGCTGTCACGAGTGTGCACGACCAACGGCAGCCCCAGGCTCTGGGCCAGCCGGATGTGGCGGTCGAAGAACTCCCGCTGCAGGTCTCGCGGCGCGGAATCGCGATACCAGTCGAGGCCGGTCTCGCCGATCGCCGCCACCCGTCCGGAAACAACGAGCCGGGTGATGCGATCCCATTCGTCGGGCTCGATCCCGGCGACATCGTTGGGATGAATGCCGGCGGCTGCCGCGAGGCCTGATTCCCGGGCCGCCAGTTCTGCGGCGGCCTCGCTATCGGAGGCCCGGGTGCCGATCAGCGTCATGCCCACCACGCCCGCCGCCCGCGCCCGGGCGATCACCTCTGGAAGATCGTCCCCGAACCGCATCGGGTCGAGATGGCAGTGGCTGTCGAAGTATTCCATGAAAAGGAGGCCCACAAAACCCTGGCCACCCGATCGATGCAATGGATCAGGATGGCGACGTTGCCACCTGCTCGAGCACGTCGATATGGCTCAGCGTCGTGGCCTTTGCCTCCCGGGCCAGTTCGGCCGCCACGCCATCGTCTGCGGTCGATGCAATGATTGCGTCGATCGCGGCCACCTGACCCCGGAGACCGGCGACCACCCGTGGCAGCAGGGACCGCATGTCAACGTCGTGGCAGCCGGTGAAACTGATCGGGTAGGCCGGCGACGGCACCGCGATGCCGCGGTCCTCGGTCGCCACGGCGGCCCGCTCCACCACGCTGCGGTGGTCGCCGACCAGATCGGCGAGCGCGAGTTTGATCGATTCCTTGCCGGGATAGCTCCAGATACCGGAGTCGGCAAGGTACATGGCAAGCGACGGCTGGAGCACGTCGAGCAGGCGGCAGAGAGGATCGGAGGATGGCATGATGAGTGATTCCGGTCAGGATGCGAAGGCACCCGCCAGTTGAGCGCAGGCATAGAGGCCCGACCAGAACACGCCGAGCACCACGACCGGCACAGCGAGCGCCGTGACGACCGCTCCTGGCAGCGAGACCAGCGAAAACTCTCCCCCCGCGCGATCGGCCGGTGGCGGGTCGAAGGTCATCACCTTGAGCACACGCAGGTAATAGAAGAGGCTGATCACCGTGTTGAACCCTCCGACGACGAGCAGGACGAGCATCAGGGGCCGCTCGGCCCCCAGCGAAATCGCCTGCACGAGCGAGGAGAACACGAGGAACTTCGCCACGAATCCCGCCAGCGGCGGCAGGCCGATCAGGCTCACGAGCACGACGGCCGTGGCGACAACGATCCCCGGACTGGAACGCACCAGGCCGGCATACGAATCGATCTCCTCGCTGCGGAGTTGATTTCGGAGGAACGCCACGATGGCGAAAGCGGCCAGGTTCATGAACACATAGGTGCCGAGGTAGAAGGCGACCGCGCTGACCGCGTCGCGGGCCCCTGCCGGATCGACACCGACGAGTGCCACGGCCGCCGCTACCGCCATCATCAGGTAGCCGGCGTGGGCGATGGTGGAGTAGGCCAGCAGACGCTTCATGTTGGTCTGACCGTATGCCGCGAGATTGCCCAGCGTGCAGGTGATCGCGGCCATCAGGCCAACGACATACACCATGAAGTGCCGCGTCGTGCCCAAGCCGGCAAGGCCGGCTTCCGCGAGGTTTGCCGCCGCCGCAGCGTTGATTCCCGTCGGCGACACGCCCAGACCGAAGCAGACCCGCAGCAACAGTGCGACTGCTGCCGCCTTGCTCGCGACCGACAGAAAGCCGCCGATCTCGGCAGCAGCCCCCTCGAAGACGTCCGGGCACCAGAAGTGGAACGGCACCGCCGACAGTTTGAATGCCAGGCCGACCGCCATCATCAACCCGCCGAGGGCCAGCACCATCACGCTCCCGCTGGCCGATCCGGCATCGACGACCCTCGCGATTTCCGTCGCCATGCTTGGCAGATGGCAGGTGCCCAGCAGGCCACCGAGCAGGCTGATGCCGTAGAGCATGATGCCCGCCGCTCCCGCACCGTACACGGCGTACTTCAACGCCGCCTCCGAACTCGCCTTGCGGCCCTTGAGCAGGCCCGCCAGCGCGTAGGAGGGAACGCTCGCCATCTCCACTGCCATGAACACCATCAGCAGGTGGTTGGCCGACGCCATCAGGCACATGCCCAGCGTCGCCCCGAGCACGAGCGTGTAGAAGTCGGCACCATCCTCGTGATCTGGAATGCCCGATGCCTTCGTGAACGGGATGTAGAGGGCGAGGAATCCCATCAATAGGAAACGGATATAGGCTGTCAGCGAGTCAAATACGAGCAGGCCGCCGAACAGCTCCTGACGCACGACGCCGCTCCCGTTCGCCCCGCCGTGCAACAGACCGCCCATGGGGTTGCCACGGAGATCGTTCCACGCATACCAGAGGGCGAAGCAGACGCCTCCGAGTGCCACGAGTCCGGAGTCGAGCCGACGCAGCACCGGCAGCATCCGGCAGAGCAGCACGAGCACGATCGTGGCGGCAAGGCAGAGCTCGGTGCGAAACAGGGGCAACGACACGGCGAGCGTGTCGTTGAGCGAGCCTGTGATGAGCGAGCCGAGGTTCACGGTCTGGTTTCCTTCACTGCGGGGATGACTGCGGAAATCTCGTTAACGGGCCGCCTGCGCCGCCGCGGGCTCCTGAATGGAGGCCACCGCCCGCCCTGCGGGCGCATCGTGCACGCGGCGGGTCCAGTCAGCCAGCGTTTCCACCTGACGGTTGACGGACGGGGTCACGTAGTTGAAGAGCAACTGCGGGGCGACACCGAACAGGATCGCAAAAAACACCAGCGGCGTGGCGATCGCCAATTCACGCGGCGTGATCGGCGTCAGATGGTCGCCATGAGGACCTTTGTATTCCGCACCGAGATACACCCGCTGGATCGCCCAGAGGATATAGGCTGCGGTGAGGATCACCGTGAACGCGGAGATCGCGGCCAACGCACGGCTGTAGTTCCAGCTCGAGAGGGTGACGAGCACCTCGCCGATGAACCCGCAGAGGCCCGGGAGGCCGAGGCCTGCGAAGAAGATGGCGATGGCCAGGCCGCTGTAGACCGGCATGCGGCCGAAGATCCCACCGAACTCCTCGAGATTGCGGTGATGCACCCGGTCGTACAGCACACCCACCATGAAGAACATGCCGGCCGAACTGATGCCGTGCGCCAGCATCTGGAACATGGCGCCGTTGACGCCCTGTGCCCAGGCATCCCAACGATACTCATGGCCGGCGACGGCGCTCCAGACACCCAGGCCGAGCATCACATAGCCCATATGGCTGACGGAACTGTAGGCGACCATGCGCTTGAAGTCCTTTTGGGCCAGAGCCGCAAAGGCCCCATACACCATCGACACCACGCCCAGACCACAGACGAGCCAGGCCAGCGACAGGCCTGCGCCCGGACAGATCGGGTAGCAGATGCGCAGGATGCCGTAGCCGCCGAGCTTCAGGAGCACGCCGGCCAGGATCATGGAGATCGGCGTCGGAGCCTCCACGTGCGCGTCGGGCAGCCAGGTGTGCACCGGCACCACAGGCACCTTGATTACGAAGCCGATCAGCAGAAGCAGGAACGCCCATGTTTCAAGGCTCATGCCCCAGACCTGAGCCGCTGCAAAAGGCGAGTTCGGCAGCTGGCCGATCTGCGCGAGCGCCAGAATGTTGAACGTGTGGAGCGGGCGTTCAGCCGTGCGAATCGTCTCCACGGCGGTGGCGCGGGCCGCTCCATCCAGAGACGGGCTCACGACGTGGGCGGCGACCAGCTGCTCGTCCGAGAGGAGTCGCAGATCGCTCGTGTAATAGAGCATCAGAATCGCCAACAGCATGAGCACGCTGCCGAGGAGCGTGTAGAGGAAAAATTTGATGGCGGCATACTCGCGCCGCGGACCGCCCCAGATGCCGATGAGGAAATACATCGGCAGCAGCATCACCTCCCAGAACACGTAAAAGAGGAAGAAGTCGAGCGACACGAAGACGCCCAGCATGCCGGTGACGAGCAGCAGAAACAGGATGTGATAGGCCTTGACGTGCTTGGTGATCGGCCAGCTCGCGGCGGCGGCCAGCATCGACAGGAACGTGGTCAGCACGACCAGCGGGAGGCTGATGCCGTCAACGCCCAGCAGGTATTCGATGCCGAAGGCCTCGATCCAGGGCAGTTTGACCACCGCCTGCATCGACGGATCACCGAGCCGGAACTGCGCCGGCCCCGCAGGCCCGAAGAGCGCCGGAACAGCCATCCACAGCGACAGCACGAACACGACGGCCGTGGTGAGCAGCGTGGTCCAGCGGATGAAGTCTTCGCGGGCCTTTGGCACGATCGGCAGCGACAGAAACGCGGCCACCAAGGCGGGCAGGAAGACAATGGCCGACAGGGGCCAGAGGGCGGGCTGGACGAGCGTATCGGTGGGCGACATGGAAAAATCCGTCAGGGGATCGTGGGGTGCTTGTGCTGGGAGGGCGTGTGAAAAAGACGGCCTGCAGGGAAGGTGCGGATCAAGGCGTTTGA